>NZ_CP031417.1:5337500-5593641 GCF_003367395.1 Pseudolabrys taiwanensis
TCGCGGCCTACAAGACGGTCCGCGGCGGCCACAAGCTCAACCACATGGTTTTGTCGGCCTTGATGGCGGATACGAGCGCCTGGCGCGTCGTTGAGGCGCCGGCCGAGCCGGCGCGTCGTCAGCGCGGCAAGGGGCAGTCGGCGACCGTTTTGCCGGCCCCGGCCTTCGGTCCCGACGTTTCCTGACGTTTTCGCGGCTCTGGGTTAACCGAGCCGCCTTAATCCCGGCCGAATGTCGGCCTAATCGCTTGGCGAGACCGCGTTATTTTGTCTAGACCGGCGCGGTTTCGGGGAATTTGCGCTAAATTCTTGCGAGCAAAGGCACCTGTCCCGCCCTGCGGGGAACTGTGGCCATAGCGTCGTGTGCGGTTTTTGGTGGGTGAGGATAACGCGGCCATGCATGGGATGACGTCGGCCGGTCATGCGGCCAATGCCAAAGGGCGCCGCCTGATGCGCACCGCCGCCATGGTGCTCGTCGCGCTGAGCCTCGGCGCGTGCAGCAGCCTCGATCTCTTCAGTAAGAAGGACGACACGCCGCCGGACGAGGCCGCGGACAAGCTCTACAACGAGGGCCTTTTTTACCTCAACGCCAAGAACAATCCGAAGGACGCGGTCAAGAAGTTCGAGGAAGTGGACCGGCAGCATCCGTATTCGGAGTGGGCGCGTAAGTCGCTCATCATGTCGGCCTTCTCTTATTACCAGACCGGCCAATACGAGGAGTGTGTGACGGCGGCGAAGCGTTACATCACGCTACATCCGGGCAGTCCGGACGCCGCTTACGCGCAGTATCTCATCGCCGCGTCCTACTTCGATCAGATCCCGGACGTCACGCGCGACCAGGACCGCACCAACAAGGCCATGGATGCGCTGGACGAGGTGATCCGGAAGTATCCGACCAGCGAATACGCCGCCGCGGCAAAGGAGAAGCTCGAGGTGGCGCGCGACCAGCTCGCCGGTAAGGAGATGGAGGTCGGCCGCTACTACCTTGAGAAGAAGGACTACACCGGCGCGATCAACCGCTTCAAAGTCGTTGTCACCCGCTATCAGACGACTCGCCACGTCGAGGAGGCGCTCATGCGCCTGACCGAGGCTTATATGGCGCTCGGCATCGTCGACGAGGCGCAGACCGCGGCCGCCGTGCTCGGGCACAATTTCCCCGACAGCAACTGGTACAAGCACGCCTACGCGCTCGTGAAGAACGGCGGCGGCGAGGTTTCCGAGAACAAGGGTTCCTGGATCAGCCGCGCCTTCAAGCGGGTCGGGCTGGGCTAGTTCCCTGTCATTCCGGGGCGCGCGCCTAACGGCTCCGCGCGAAGTGCGGCCCGATGGCGGGCTCCGGCCCGAACCGGGATCCAGCCACATCCGTTCAGCTTGCCTCTGCATGCGGGATTGGCGCCATAGCGCGTCGACGACGCGCGTAAACCGCTGATGCGCCGTCCGGAACGACCGGAGATGGTTCACAGCTCCGCGCTCGGCCTTGTGCCCGCCCTTCACGTCATGAATGATGAGCACGAATCGGCAACAAGCCGATGCCCGCCGTGAAGGCGGGGCCTGACGCAGTATTGGAACGTCCGCGCAGCCATGCTTTCCCGACTCTCGATCCGCGACATCGTCCTGATCGACAAGCTCGACATCGATTTTGCCGGTGGCCTTGCCGTGCTCACCGGCGAGACCGGCGCCGGCAAGTCGATCCTGCTCGATTCTTTCGCGCTGGCGCTCGGCGGCCGCGGCGACCAAGCGCTGGTCCGCCAGGGCCAGGAACAGGGGCAGGTGATCGCCGTGTTCGAACTCGCCCGCGATCATCCGGCGCGCGCACTCCTCAAGGCGAACGACATCGCCGACGAAGACGGACTGATTTTGCGCCGCGTGCAGTTTGCCGACGGGCGCACGCGCGCCTTTGTCAACGACCAGCCGGCCAGCGTGCAGGTGCTCAAGCAACTCGGCCAAACCCTGGTCGAGATCCATGGCCAGCACGACGATCGCGCTTTGGTCGATGCCGGAACGCACCGCCGTCTGCTTGATGCCTTTGGTGCGCTCGAGCGCGACGCGGCCAAGGTCGAGGCGCTGTGGGAGGCGCGTCGCGCCGCGCAGGACGAAGCCGACGAGCACCGCGCCAAGGTCGAGCGCGCCAAGCAGGAAGGCGACTGGCTGCGCCATGCGGTTGACGAGCTGACCAAGCTCGCCCCGCAAGCGGGCGAGGAGACCGCGCTCGCCGAACGCCGCACGACGATGATGCAGTCGGAGAAGGTGGCGGAGGATCTGCGCGAGGCGCACGATCTGCTCGCCGGCTCCAACTCGGCGCTGCCGGCTTTGTGGGGCGCAATCCGCCGTCTCGAGCGCCGCGCGCAGCAGGCCCCGTCGCTGGTCGAGCCATCGGTGAAGGCGCTCGATGTCGCGCTCAACGCGCTCGAGGACACGCGCACGCAGCTCGAAGCCGCGTTGCGCGCGGCCGATTACGACCCGGCCGAGTTGGAGCGCATCGAGGAACGCCTGTTCGCGCTGCGCGCGGGCGGTCGCAAATACAATGTCGCGGTCGATAATCTCGCCGCTCTGGCCAAGCAGTATCAGGACGACATCGCGCTCATCGATGCCGGCGAAGATCGCCTGAAGGAACTCGAAGAGACCGCGATCAGGACCGAGGCCGAGTATCGCAAGGCCGCGGAAGCCTTGTCGAAAGCGCGCGCGAAGGCCGCGACATCGCTCGATAAGGCCGTATCGGCGGAACTCAAGCCGCTCAAGCTCGACCGCGCCGTGTTCACCACCAAGGTCGATACCGATCCAGCGAGCGCCGGGCCGAACGGCATCGATCGCGTCGAGTTCTGGGTGCAGACCAACCCCGGCACGCGGCCCGGTCCGTTGATGAAGGTCGCCTCGGGTGGCGAGCTCGCGCGCTTCCTCTTGGCCTTGAAGGTGGTGCTGGCCGACCGCGGCTCGGCACCGACTCTGGTGTTCGACGAGATCGATACCGGCGTCGGCGGCGCGGTGGCCGATGCCATCGGCGCGCGCATGGCGCGGCTGGCGCGCGGCGTGCAGGTGCTGGCGGTCACGCATGCGCCGCAGGTGGCGGCGCGCGCCGACCGCCATTACGTGATCAGCAAGGACGCGCTGGAGAAGGGCAAGCGCGTGGCGACGCGCGTGGTCGAGGTGGCCGAGGACAAGCGCCGCGAGGAGATTGCGCGCATGCTCGCCGGCGCCGAGATCACCAACGAAGCCCGCGCCGCCGCCGAGCGGTTGTTGAAGGCGGGGTAACCGTCATTCCGGGGCGGCCGCCGAAGCCCGAAGGGCGAGGCGGACGAACCCGGAATCCAGAAACGAGGATGGGCGCGCGTTGCTGGATTCCGGATCGCCGCTTGCGCGGCGTCCGGAATGACAGGATGAGGCTGTCATTCCGGGGACGGCCGGAGGCCGGAACCCGGAATCCAGCAGCGGGCACTATCGTATGATTTCCGGATAGAGGTCTTTCCAGTCTGGATTCTCTTTCTCGATGAGTTCGATTTTCCAAGCTCGACGCCATTTCTTGAGTTGCTTCTCGCGCTCGATGGCGTTTGTGGGATCGTCGTAGATCTCAAACCACACCAGCCGACGGACGTCGTAGGTTGAGGTAAAGCCGGGAAGCAATTTTTCTCTATGCTGATATGTTCTGCGGACGATGTCGCGGGTAACGCCTAAATAAAGCGTCCCTTCTCTGCGGCTTGCGAGGAGATACACGTAAAAAATGAGAGTCCGTGCTCGCCTCTGGATTCCGGGTTCGCTCGCTACGCTCGCGCCCCGGAATGACTAAGGGTAATATGCCGCGCCCTGGAATGACGAAGAATACTATGGCCAAAATCAAAACCGACAAAACACCCGTCGAGCTGCTCACCAAGAAGCAGGCGCAGGCCGAGCATGCGCGACTGCAAACCGAGATCGCGGGGCACGACAAGCGCTATTATCAGGAAGACAGGCCGGTCGTTTCCGACGCCGAATACGACGCCTTGCGCCAGCGCTACAACGCCATCGAGGCGCGCTTCCCCGATCTGCGCACGCTTGAATCGCTATCGCTGAAGGTGGGCGCAGCGCCGGCGCGTGGCTTCGCCAAGGTGCGTCACGCGGTGCCGATGCTGTCGCTCGACAATGCGTTTGCCGAGCAGGACGTGCTCGATTTCGCCGGCCGCATCCGGCGGTTCCTCAAGCTCGGCGACGACACAAAAATCGACTTCTCCGCCGAGCCGAAGATCGACGGACTGTCGATGTCGCTGCGCTATGAGGACGGCGAACTCGTCACGGCGGCGACGCGCGGCGACGGCACCGAAGGCGAGGACGTCACGGCCAATATCCGCACGCTCAAGGATGTGCCGCATAAGCTCAAGGGCAGGGACATACCGAAGATCACGGAAGTGCGCGGCGAGGTCTACATGACCAAGGCCGACTTCCTGAAGCTCAACGAGCGGCAGAAGGCGGCCGGCGAACAGATATTCGCCAATCCGCGGAACTCCGCCGCCGGCTCGTTGCGGCAGAAGGACCCGAACGTCACCGCGTCGCGTCCGCTCGGTTTCTTCGCTTACGCTTGGGGCGAGATGAGCGACATGCCCGCCGATACGCAGCACGGCATGATCAAATGGTTCGAGAGTTGCGGCTTCACTACCAATCCGCTGACCAAGCTCTGCCATTCAGTCGAGGAACTTGTCGCCTTCCACCGCAAGATCGAGGAGCAGCGTTCGCACCTCGACTACGACATCGACGGCGTCGTCTACAAAGTCGACCGCATCGATTGGCAGGGGCGGCTCGGCTTCATCTCGCGCACGCCGCGCTGGGCGATCGCACACAAGTTTCCGGCCGAGCGCGCGCTCACCGTGCTCAAGGATATCGAGATCCAGGTCGGCCGCACCGGCGCGCTGACGCCGGTCGGCAAGCTCGAGCCGGTCGGCGTCGGCGGCGTCATCGTACAGAACGTGACGCTGCACAACGAAGACTACATCAAAGGCATCGGCGGCAAGGGCGAGGTGCTGCGCGAGGGCCGCGACATCCGCATCGGCGATACCGTGGTCGTGCAGCGTGCCGGCGACGTGATCCCGCAGGTGGTCGATGTCGTCCTCGACAAGCGACCGAAGGATGCCAAGGAGTATCACTTTCGCAAGAAGTGCCCGTGTCCGCTGCATACCGACGTGGTGCGCGAGGAAACGGCGACCGGCGAGGAGGGCGCGCGCGCCCGTTGCACCGGCGAGTTCGCCTGTCCGTTCCAGAAGATACAGCATCTGATGCTGTTCGTGTCGCGCCGCGCCTTCGACATCGACGGCCTGGGCGAGAAGCAGATCGAATACTTCTTCGACCAGGGCTGGGTGAAGGAGCCGGCTGACATCTTCACGCTGCAGGCGCGCAACACCAAGCTGAAGCTGGAAGAGATCGAAGGCTACGGCGAGACCTCGGTCAAGAATCTGTTCGACTCGATCAATGCGCGCCGCGAGATCGGGCTTGATCGCTTCATCTACGCGCTCGGCATCCGTCACGTCGGCGAGACGACGGCGCTCGCCCTCGCGCGCGGCTATGGCTCATGGGATGCCTTCCACGACGCCTGCCTGAAGATCGCCAAGGACGACGAAGAAGCGATTGCCGAGATGGATGCGCTCGACCAGATCGGCGACACGGTGATCCAGGCGGTGAAGGCCTATTTCGGCGAGAGCCACAACCGAGGCATCGTCGAACGGCTGACCAAGCAGGTGACGATCCTCGACGCCGAGCGGCCGAAGAAGGACACGGCCGTCGCCGGCAAGACGGTGGTGTTCACCGGCTCGCTCGAGAAGATGACGCGCGAGGAGGCCAAGGCTATGGCCGAGCGTCTGGGCGCCAAGGCGGCGGGCTCGGTCTCGAAGAAGACCGATTATGTCGTCGCCGGCCCCGGCGCGGGCTCCAAGCTCGCGGAAGCCAAGAAGCACGGCGTGCAGGTGCTCACCGAAGACGAGTGGTTGAAGTTGATCTCCTAGTCATTCCGGGGCGGCCCGAAGGGCCGAACCCGGAATCCAGAAACGAGCACCGAGCCTCTGTCTGGATTCCGGGTTCGCTCGCAAGCGCTCGCGCCCCGGAATGACGAGTATCTATTCGCGTCGCATCGGCGTCCGCACCAGCGCGACATAGGCCACGCAGCCAAGCGAGATCGCTGCGACCGCCATCCAGGCCATCGGCAAGCCGGTTGCCGCGCCGACGAGCAAGAACGATACGATCTGCGTCGAGGCGGCGCCGACGGACATTTGCACAAAGCCGGCCATGCCGGAGGCGCTGCCCGCCGCCTGCGGCCGGATGCTGATTGCGCCCGAGATCGAGTTCGCCATCAGCAGGCCGTTGCCGTAGCTCACGACGAGCTGCGGCAGGAAGATCAAAGCCGGCGTCGCGTTCTTGAAGGTGGCGATCAGCGCCACCGTCACCACGCAGCCGATGAGTTCGACCACAAGGCCGGCGACGATGAGCGCGTCGACGCCGAAGCGCTGCGACAGCCGCGAAACCGTGAAATTGCCGCTCATATAGCCGAACGACATCACCGCGAACCACAGGCCGTACTCGGCTGACGAGCGCCCCATCAGCGTGATCACGACGTGGGGGGCGCCGCCGAGAAAGACGAAGAACGGCGCCGAGCCGAAGGCGCCGATGAGAACGTAACCGTAGAAGCGCGGATGGCGCAGCAGCCTGCGCCATTCGTCGATCAGGAGGCCCGGCGACTGCGGCGCGGCCGCCGGCCGCGTTTCCGGCAAGGTGAAGTAGGCCCAGATCACCGCGGTCGAAGCGAGCAGCGCAATGGCGACGAAGATCGCTTCCCAGCCGAACGCGGTGTCGAGCAGGCCGCCGATCAGCGGCGCCACCATGGGCGCAATCACCATCGCCGTCGTCACGAGCCCGATCATCCCCGCGGCGCGGTCGCGATCGTAGAGGTCGCGAATTATGGCGCGGCTGATCACCACGCCGCCGGAGGCGCCGATCGCCTGCAGGATGCGCGCGACGATGAGCATGTGGATCGAACTGGCGGCGATCGCGGCGAACGACACCAGCATATTGAGCGCGAGCGCGGCGAGGATCACCGGCCGGCGGCCGAAACGATCAGACAACGGGCCGAGCACGAGCTGCGCGGTGGCGAAGCTGAACAGGTAGAGCGACAGCGTGAGCTGCACGGTGGCGGTGTCGGTCGCGAGCGCTTTGACCAATGTCGGCAGCGCCGGCACAACGATGTTGAGCGTTGCCGGGCCGACGCCGGTCATCAGCATCAGCAGCGCCAGCAGCCGCCAATTGGTGGCGCCCGAAGATGACGTTGATGGTTTTGTATTGCGCATTCCTATTCTCAGTCATGCCCGGCCTTGTGCCGGGCATCCACGTCTTTCTTTTGTCAGAAGACGTGGATGGCCGGGACAAGCCCGGCCATGACGTCGGAGGGGCGGAAGACTAGCATTTGGCTTACAGCGGCCGCGTGGCGGCTGCGAGCCAGGCTTGCGTATGGCTGTCGACCAGCGGACCGACCACTTCATGCACACGCGCGTGGTAGCTGTCGAGCCAGTGGCGCTCCTTGCCCGTCAGCATGCGGGTGTTGATCAGCCGCCGATCGATCGGTGCGAGCGTCAACGTCTCGAACGCGTTGAGTGGTTTCTCGGCACCGGCCGGCTCGGGCGCGGCGATCACCAGCACTAGGTTCTCGATGCGGATGCCGTACTCGGCTGTCTTGTAGTAGCCGGGCTCGTTGGACAGGATCATGCCGCGCCGAAGCGTCACGTGTCCGAGCTTCGAGATACGCGCGGGGCCTTCGTGCACGGATAGATAGCTGCCGACGCCGTGGCCGGTGCCGTGATCGAAATCGAGCCCCGCCTGCCACAGCGCGTGGCGTGCGAAGGGATCGAGCTGCGCGCCGCTGGTGTTTTCGGGAAACACAGCCGTGGCGATGCCGATATGGCCTTTGAGCACGCGCGTGAAACGATCGCGCATCTCGGCGGTCGGCTCGCCGATGACGACGGTGCGGGTGATGTCGGTCGTGCCGTCCTCGTATTGCGCGCCGGAATCGATGAGGAACAGCTCGTTGACGCCGAGCTTGCGATTGGTTTCGCGCGTGACACGGTAGTGCACGATCGCGCCGTTCGGACCGGCGCCGGCAATGGTCGGGAAGGATATGTCCTTCAAGAGCCCGGTCTCGCGGCGGAAGCTCTCCAGCGCCGCCACCGCGTCGATCTCGGTGAGCGTTCCCCGCGGCGCCTCGCGATCGAGCCAGGCCAGGAAGCGCGTCACCGCCGCGCCGTCGCGGATATGGGCGGCGCGCATGCCGGCGATCTCGGCATGGTTCTTCACCGCCTTCATCAACGTGATGGGGTCGGCGCCGGCGGCGGGCTTGCCGCCGCGCATTTGGACTTCGCGCGACAATGCGTCGGCCGCGCTCGCCCCGTCGAGCCGAACCGTCTTGTCCTTGAAGGCGGCGAGATCGCCGGCAAGCGCAGCCGGTTCGCGCACGTCGGCCACGTCTTCGAGGGCGTGGCGCGTTTCGTTGTCGAGCTTGGCGCCGTCGACGTAAAGCGCCGGGCGGCCGTCGCGCGGCACGATGGCGAAAGCGAGGGCGAGCGGCGTATGCGCGATGTCGGAGCCGCGGATGTTGAACGTCCAGGCGACGTTCTGCGGATCGGAGACGACGAGCGCATCGGCACGCAGCTTCGTGAGTTCGCCGCGCACGCGTTGCAGCTTTTCCGCGGCGCTTTCGCCGGCGAGCTTGATGTCGCGCAACGTCACGGGGCCGGATGGCGGAGCGGGGCGGTCGTGCCACAGCGCGTCGATCGGGTTGTCCTCGACCGCCACCAATTCGGCGCCGGCGGTGGCCGCGGCTTGGCGGAATCGTTCGACCTGATCGCTCGTGTGCAGCCAGGCGTCGTAGCCGACCTTCTGGCCCGCGGTGACGTTCTGTGTCAGCCACTGATCGGGCGGCGTCTCGACGAGATGCGCGATTGCGAACACGTTCTTGTCGATCTGCGCATCGGCCTGCACGGTGTAGCGGCCGTCGACGAAAACTGCCCCTCGGTCATGAAGGACGATGGCGAAACCGGCCGAGCCGGTGAAGCCCGTCAGCCAGGCGAGGCGTTCCTCGCTCGCCGGCAGGTACTCGTTCTGCTGGCGGTCGGCGCGCGGCACGAGAAAGCCGTCGAGGCCGCGCCGCGTGAGCTCGGCGCGCAGGGCGGCGACGCGGGCCGCGCTCGCGGCGCGCTCGCTGGAATCGTCGAACGTCTGAAAGTGTGCTTTGAACATGGCCGGCACTTTAGCCGCCCGCGCGCCGCAGGACGAGCGTCATCCAGCCGTCGAGCGGGAACCGCTTCTCGAGCACCAGGCCCTGCGCGCGATACGCGGCAAGCGCGGCGTTGGCATGGCCCGGCAATAGACCCGAGAGCACCACGCGCGCGCCCGGCGCGGCGAGGCGGGCCAGCGGACGCGCCATGCGCACCAGCGGGCCAAGCAGGATATTGGCGAAAATCAGATCGTAAGGGCCGGGCGCGGTGAGCGCGCGGCGGCCGACGCCCGCGGCGGTGACGAACGTGATGAGCGGCGCGACATGATTGAGCCGCGCATTGTCGCGCGCCACCGCCACGGCCAGTGGGTCGATGTCGCTGGCGACGACGGGCGCGCGCAACGCCTTGGCCGCGGCGAAGGCGAGAATGCCGGAGCCGGTGCCGACGTCGAGCACGCGGCGGAAGCGGCGGCGATGCGCCAGATCGTCGAGCGCCAGCAGGCAGCCGCGCGTGGTGCCGTGATGCCCGGTGCCGAACGCGAGCGCCGCCTCGATCTCGATGCCCAGCGCATGCGACGGCACGCGCTTGCGGTCGTGGGCGCCGTGCACCAGGAAGCGACCGGCCGGCACCGGCTTGAGGCCTTCGAGACTTTGCGCCACCCAGTCGGTGGCGGCGATCGGCTCGAGCGTCAACGCCGTTGCGGCTTTGTCACCCGCGGCGAGCCGCACCAGATCGCGCAGCGCCGCTTCGTCAGGCGGAAAACGGAAGTGGATGGCAACGTGCCATTGGCCGCTGTCGTCCTCGAAGGCGGCGCAGGCGGTATCTTCGGCGTCCAGGCTCTCGCCAAGGAACGCCGCGACGCGGCGAGCCGTGGCCTCGTCGCAGGACAGGCGCGCGACGGTCGTGGGATTGTCCATCGGAAAGGCGCTTAACGCTTGTCCTGCGGCACGTGGAGGATGCGCGCGAAGGAGCCGTCCGCGGTGATGGGGAAGATCTGGCCCGAATAGGTGGCGAGCGAATGCTCCGACCAGGTCCACATCTGGCCGGTCTTGCGGTCGAGAATGAGGACCTTGCCTTCGGGCTGGTGGCGGCCGGAGAGGCGCACCATATCGTAGCGCCCGGCGTGGCGCGGCTCGGCGAAAGCTTGCGTCGCGGCGCCGATTAGGATCGCGGCGACGAGCAGGCGGGACAGCATCGGATGCTCCTTCGAATCCACCCCGCCACTATAGCCTCAATGCCGCTTGAAGTACTGGACCTCGCGCTCGTGCTGCACAGCGGCCGCCTTGGTGTCGAAGGTGCCGAGGTTGCGCCTTTTGCCGGTCTTCGGGTTCTTCTTACGGGAATACAGCCGGTATTTGCCGCTCGCCAGTTTGCGGATCATGGTTCACCTCCACCCGCTCAAGCCGGGCGCCGTGCGTTTCGTTCCGTGATCGAAACGCGCGGTGCGCCGGCTTTAAGCTGGCGCAGGCTCACCAGCCGAACGGCAGGAAGCCCGGCGGCGGGTTGTTCGAGCCGGCGCGGTAGTAGCGGCGTTCGACCGGAGGGGGGGCGGGCTGGTCGCGATAGTAGTAATAGTAGCGGCCGGAGTTGTCGTAGCTGCGGGCGCGCACGGGGCGCTGCGGCTGGCGGGCGACGTAATCGCCGTACTCGTCGTCGGTCGAGTAATAGCGCTCGTAATCCTGCGCCTGCTGCTGCTGCGACGGCCGCGCCGACGGCCTGCGGGCGACCGGTACGCCGGCGCTCGGGATTTCGCCCTCGAGCACGACTTTGGTATTAGCCATTTTGTTTTTCTTCACGAGGTCCCAGAGGATCTCGGAATTGGCGCGCGAGAGGCGCACGCAGCCATGCGACACCGGCTTGCCAAGATTCTTGGCATCGAGCGTGCCGTGGATGGCGTGGCCTTTCATGGTGAAGAAGATCGAGTTCGGCATCGGCGCGTCGTCCCACTCCTTGGAGAAGTGGTCCTTCTCCATGCGGAACGGCTTCCAGTCGCCGCTCGGCGTATCGTAGCCGGAGGCGCCGGTGGACACCGGCCAGACATAGAGCTCCTCGCCGTCCTCAACGACGGACATCCGCTGCGCCGATTTGTCGACGGTGATGAGAAGCTCGGCCCGGGCGGGCACGGCGGCAAGAAACGCCGCGAAGCCGGCGACGGCGATGCAGAGCTGAGGGATACGCATAGACTTACTCCAAACCCCCGGATGAACGGGAACCCTAGCACGTGGTGAGGGGGCAAATGTGACCGATCACGGAGTTGTCAATGCGGCTGGCGCACGACCGTTCCGTCCCCGCCGCGCACCAGTACGGACCGCGCGCGGCGCCGCAGCCTCAGAGTAACACTTTGCCGCGGGCATCCAGCGCCTTGTCGATTTTGACCAGCGCGGCGATGCCGGTGTCGGCGCCGACATGGGTCTGCTCGCGCGGCAGCAGCAGCGAGAAGACCTTCTGGTGCACCGGTCCGCTCTCGATCAGCTCGACCTTGCCGAAGAAGCGGATGAAGCCGCTCTCGAGGAGGCCGTCGCGCTGTGCCTTGAAGTTCGAATACATGATGCACACGCGCGGATCGTGCTGGAGATTGTCCAGCGCGCCTTTCTTGGAGCGCTCCCACCAGGCGAGATGCGCATCGTCGTAGACGACCATGCTGCCCTTCGGCGCGATGTTCGGCCCGAGCGGACCGCTGGTGGCGACGAGGCAGGGATAGCCATCGTCCCAGGCGTTGCGGATGAGCGTTTTCAGCGTGTCGGAAAGCGGCATGGTGAGAGGACTTTCTGAGGAGGCCAGCGGCCAGATAGCGTGGCCTCTCGGTTGTCATGGCCGGGCTTGACCCGGCCATCCATGAGGCCGCGAGGCATTGGAAGTCTTAGTCGTAAGTCTGCTGAATGTGAATCTCATCATGGATGCGCGGGTCAAGCCCGCGCATGACCGTCCACTGTGGCGGCGCAGAATGTCAATTCCCCAGCTCCAGCACCCAGTATTTGCGTCCGTTCTCCGCCGTCGCGGAGGCGAGGCCGTAATGCGTGATGTTGCGCATCAGCATGTTGCGGCGATGGCCCGACGACTGCGCCCAGGTGCGGAAGGCGCACGCGGAATCGGCGCAGCCGACCAGCACGTTCTCGGCCGCGGCCGACGACACGATCGCGCCGAGGCGCGCGCGAAAGCCATCGTGATCGAGCCGGCCGCGCCGCGCGAGGTCGTGCGCATGACTGTGCGCGGCGGCCGCGAGCGCGGAAGAGACCGACAGCCGCGGCAGCTTGTGCTGGGCACGAAACGTATTGATGTCGAGCGCCTGCGCGGCGGCGCTCCCGGTGAGCAGGGCGGCGGCAACGAGCGCGACGGGTCGAAAGGCGGACATAGGCTTCCTTCGCGTGGGTGGGCGGCGGCGGCCCTTTTACCGGCCTTGCGGTGCGGACCTACCAAAGGCCGCGATCGTTCATAGATTAAGATCAAGGCGATGCCCGCGCCACCGGCGTATTCAGACGGCGTGGGGGCCTTCCCAGCGAGGGCGTGCGATGTCGTGGCGTGTGTTTCTGGCCGTTGTGGCGGTCGCGCTTGTGAATGTGGCGGTTGGCCTCGATTGGCTGAGCACGCCTGCTGCGCCGCCGCGCATATCGAGCCTGCAAGTGCCGATCGCTTATCCGTCGCCGCCGAGCCCGCCACCGGTGGCCGCGACGCCTGCTCCCGCAGCGCCCGCGCCCGCGCCGGTTCAAGCCGTCGCACCGCGGCAGGCTCCGGCCCCCGCCGCCAGCGCGACTGTCGCGCCGCCGCCCGCCGTCGAGGCGAGCGAAGCCCGCGCACAGGCGCCGGCCGCGCCGCCCGGCTGCAACGTCGCGGCCTGCGAAGGGCACTACAAGAGCTTCCGCGCGTCGGACTGCACTTATCAGCCGAACGACGGTCCGCGCAGAGTGTGCCGCAGGAAGTGACGGCGCGTTATTGCGCGCCGCGGTGCAGGCTCTTCAACTCACGCCAACTCATTCGATCAGAAGCGCTCAGCTCACGCAGAGATACTGCGCGCCGCTCATGCCGAGGCGGCGCGCCGCGCCGTGCGCGAGATCGAGCCGCGCGCCCATGCGATACGCCGTGCCGTAAGGCCCGGTGTCGTTGACGCGCACAACGAGCGAACGGCCGTTCTTCGGATTGGTGACGGTGAGCGATGTGCCGAGCGGCCAGGTGCGCGCCGCGGCGGTGTTGCCGTTGGCGTCGAAGCGCTCGCCCGTCGCGGTGCGCTTGCCCGATGAATAATGGCTGGCCAGTACTTCCTGTCCGGCGCAGCTGCCGGACTTCTTCACGTATCGATGCACGGTCGACCAGCCGCCGGCATTGGCGGCGGTGACGGCGACGAGGCCCAAAGCGAGCCCCAGCCAAAGAGCCTTCATGAATAAAATCCCCGACTAATGTGTGATGAGGGGCCGTAAATCGGGGAAATGGGGCGAGAGCAGGGCGCGCCGGGTCGGGCGGTAGCGCGTTATGTCAGCTGGTCACCGCTTGCCGAATGGCCAAGGTCCGCTACGATGCGGGTATAATTGTCTCACCACAACCAGCCCGCCATGCCGTTTTTCCCCGGACATCGCGCAGCGATCGGCGCCATCGCTGTGGCCGTCATCGCCGCCAGCCTGCCTGCGACCATGCCGGCCGCCGCGCAGGCGCCTGCCGCGCGCGCTGCCGGCGGCTTTACCGTCGCCGGCGTGGCCGGACGCAAATGCGCCTGCACCCGGGATTACCGGCCGGTCTGCGCGCTGATGCCGAACGGCGCGTGGCGCACGTTCTCCAATGCCTGCACGGCCGCTTGTGCCGATGGGACCGTTATCCGGCGCGGCAAGTGTTGAGCTCACGCCGGGCGGCCGCCGCGCGGGCCCGCGACGCCTCTCACCTTCTTCCCTTCGGCTTCGTCAGTGCATCGGCCACGCTGCGCGGCCGGCGCGCGCCGATGACCTGAGCGGTGCACTTATTGTCGGCTGAGCAGAACACCGTGCAATCGGTGCCGGCTTTGCCGGCGCAATCGGTGCCGCAGCCATAGCCTCGGGCGTCCTGCGAGAACGTGCCGCCGGCTTTGTCGCACGCGCCCTTGAGCTGATCGCTCGACGTCTTGGGCAACGTCAGGTCGCGCGCCAGCGCGGCGCCGGAAAGCGCAAACGCGCCGGTGAGGATGAGCACGGCGGTCAGATGTCGCAAAGGCACGCTCCCGATGGATCGCGCCGCCCTTGCATCGATTATGTCACAGCAGGCGCGCCCGGGAAGGGGCTTGGCCTTCGGCCTTGCCGGCGGCCTTTACGGTGAGAGAAGAGGCTTGCGGAGCGGCGCTGCCGTCCGCCGGGCGTCCTTTAGGCGTCGGCCGGGGTCTCGTCGTGCGCCTGTTCATCGCTCTCGTCGGGCGCGCCATTGGCGCGTTCGGCCAGCAGCAGATAAGCACGCGCCATGCCGGCAAAGCCGGCGCGCAACAGCGGCTCTTTTTGCGCTTCGGCCGCGACGAACAATTCGCGGGCTTTGACGCTGTAGTCGATCGAGGCTTGCATGGCCGCGGGGTCTCCGACGCGTTACTGCGCGCATATAATGTTCGGATGGCGGTTTCGTTCCCTGAAGGCGGGTGCAGGTAGGGCCGCAGGTAACCCCTGCGGCAGCGCGCGGTATCGTGGGACGCGGGCTGCGATGCCGCGCAATGGCGGCGTTCACACCCGTTCGACGAAGCTATCCACCACGCGCTTCTCGCCGGCTTTGTCGAAGGCGATGGTGAGCTTGTTGCCGTCGACGTTGACGACGTTGCCGTTGCCGAATTTCTGATGGAAGACGCGGTCGCCCACTTTGAACGAGGACGACGCGCCCGTGGACTTGGCGATCAGTTCGCCTTCGATGGTGAGCGGCGCGCGTTTGGGCGCTAAGCGACCGGCGCTTTGCGCGCGGCCACCCCTCTCACTCAAGGGGGGAGGGGACGATGCGGCGTCGTCGTCCGCATAAGCGTCGCTGTCCTGGTCGAACACGCCGTCGGGCACATAGCGCGGCGCGCCGCTGTCGGAGAAGCCGCCTTTGCCGCGCCGCTGCTGCGCGCGCTGCCAGCCGGGCGTGGAATAGGTCGAGCCGAACGAGCCCATCTCGTCGAAGCGGCTCGGGCCGTAGCCCGACATGCCGAAGCCGCCGGTGCCGCCCGCGGCCTCCTTCACCTCGACATGCTCCTCCGGCAGCTCGTCGAGGAAGCGCGACGGCACGTTCGACGACCACAGGCCGTGGATGCGCCGGTTGGCGGCGAAGTAGATCTTGGCGCGCTTGCGCGCGCGCGTGATGCCGACATGGGCGAGGCGGCGCTCTTCCTCGAGGCCGGCGCGGCCCTGGTCGTCGAGCGAGCGCTGATGCGGAAACAGGCCTTCCTCCCAGCCGGGCAGGAACACGGTGTCGAACTCCAGGCCCTTGGCCGAGTGCAGCGTCATGATGCTGACGGCCTGCTCGTTGTCGGCGCTGTCGCGGTCCATCACCAGCGAGATGTGTTCGAGGAAGCCTTGCAGGTTCTCGAACTCCTCCATCGAGCGCACCAGCTCCTTGAGGTTTTCCAGCCGTCCGGCGGCGTCGGCGCTGCGGTCCTTCTGCCACATCTCGGTGTAGCCCGACTCGTCGAGGATGATCTCGGCGAGCTCGTTGTGGGGCAGCGTCTCCTTCTGCTTGGCCCAGCGGCCGAAGCTTTCCATCAGCGTGCGCAACGCGGTGCGCGGCTTCGGCTTCATCTCGTCGGTGGCGGACAGCGCGCGCGCGGCCTCCGTCAGCGGCACTTTGTTCTTGCGCGCATAGTCGTGCAGCATCTGCAGCGCGGCGTCGCCGAGGCCGCGCTTCGGCGTGTTGACGATGCGCTCGAAAGCGAGGTCGTCGGCCGGCTGCGCGACGACGCGCAGGTAGGCGAGGGCGTCGCGGATTTCCGCGCGCTCGTAGAAGCGCGGGCCGCCGATGACGCGATAAGGCATGCCGAGCTGGATGAAGCGGTCTTCGAACTCGCGCATCTGGAACGACGCGCGCACCAGGATCGCGACCTCGTCGAGCGGATGGTCCTCGCCGCGGTCGCGCGCCTCGCGCTGCATCTGCTCGATCTCTTCGCCGATGGCGCGGGCTTCTTCCTCGGAGTCCCACGCGCCGGTGACCTGCACCTTCTCGCCGAGTTCGTCCTCGGTGCGCAGCGTCTTGCCGAGGCGGCCTTCGTTATGCGCGATGAGCGCGCTCGCGGCGGCGAGGATGTGGCCGGTGCTGCGATAGTTGCGTTCCAGGCGCACGACCTTCGCGCCCGGGAAGTCGTGATCGAAGCGCAGGATGTTGTCGACCTCGGCGCCGCGCCAGCCATAGATCGACTGGTCGTCGTCGCCGACGCAGCAGATGTTTTTTTGGTGCGTCTGCGATGCGCTTGGCAAAGCCGCTTGTGCGCTTTCCTCTCCCCTTGCGGGAGAGGGTGCCTGAGCGGCGTCAGCCGCGAAGGCGGGTGAGGGGTCAGTGCTTGCCGGCATATCGAACGTATCGGCGAGTTCGAACCCCTCATCCGGCTCGCCTTCGCTTTGCTCAGGCGATCCACCCTCTCCCGCAAGGGGAGAGGGTTGCGCTGCGGCTTGCGGCGACGTGCTCGGTACATTCTGCGACAGCAATCTCAGCCACAAATACTGCGCGACGTTCGTATCCTGATATTCGTCCACCAGGATGAACCTGAAGCGCTGCTGATACTGCTTGAGCACATCCGGGTTCTGCCGGAACAGGCGAATGCACTCCAAGAGCAGGTCGCCGAAGTCGGCCGCGTTCAGCGTCTTCAGCCGCTCCTGATAGGCGGTGTAGAGCTTCTTGCCCTTGCCGTTGCCGAAGCTCGCGGCTTCGCCGGCCGGCACTTGCTCCGGCGTGAGGCCGCGGTTCTTCCAGCCGTCGATCAGCATCGCCAGCACGCGCGCCGGCCAGCGTTTGTCGTCGAGCCCCTCGGCTTCGACGAGCTGCTTGAGGACGCGAATCTGGTCGTCGGTGTCGAGGATGGTGAAGTCGCTCTTGAGACCGACCATCTCGGCGTGGCGGCGGAGGATCTTCACGCCGATGGAATGGAAGGTGCCCATCCAGGGCATGCCCTCGGCGACCGCGCCGACCATCATGCCGACGCGCTCCTTCATCTCGCGCGCCGCCTTGTTGGTGAAGGTCACGGCGAGGATCTGCGAGGGATGCGCCCGGCCCATGTTGAGGATGTGCGCGATGCGCGTGGTCAGCACGCGCGTCTTGCCGGTGCCGGCGCCGGCCAGCACCAGCACCGGGCCGTCGAGCGTCTCCACCGCCGCCCGCTGCTCCGGGTTGAGGTCGGTGAGATACGGCAGATTGCTGGCGCGGGCGGCCATCGCCCGGGCGGCAATCCCGCCGGCGGCGGGGCGCGGGGGCACGGATACGGGAGCGGAACGCGGGGACTCGGCCATCTTTCCAAGGGGTTAGAGAAGGCCGAGACAACGGCCACCATAGATTCTCTCTAGCCCAAAGATGGCATTCGTGGGCCCGTATTTCGAGGGGCGGACCCCGCCGGCCGCGCCGGTTCCAACGCTTTCCGTCGCGACATCCCAGCTATTTCGGCGCGGCAGGGCGGGCAGGGCGCCGCCCTGCCCGCAGAACGGGTGGATCGCGCGCGCTTTACTGCGGCTTGTATTCTTCGCGCTTGGTGTTGGCGATCTTGATCAGGGTCTCGGCGGCCTTGCGGTCTTCGACCAGAAACGCGGCGAAGGCCTCCGGCGTGGTCGGCGCCGCGACCACAGACTGCTGCTCGAGATAGGCCACGAACGCGGGCTCGCTGAACAGCGTCACGAAGGCGCTGTTGATCTTCGCGATGACCGCGGGCGGCGTGGCTTTTGGCGCCACGATGCCCCACCAGCCTTTGCCGGGATAGCCGGGCAGGCCCGCTTCGTCGAAGGTAGGCACATCCGGCAGGAGCGGCGAGCGCTTGGCCGACGAAATCGCGAGTGCCTTGACGTTGCCGGCTTTCACCAATCCGAGGAAGTTGCCGACCCCGAAGCGCGTCGCTTGCACCTGGTTGGCGGCGACAGCCTGTGCCGCGGGCCCGCCGCCGGCATAGGGCACGCCGACGATCCCGGTGCCCCACTGGTTGTTGAGCCACTTCAGGAACAGATCGGGGAACGAGCCGTCGCCCAAGGTCGCGAAATTGAGGCCGTCGGGTTTCGCCTGCGCCATGCCCTTGAGCTCGGCGATCGTGTTCACGCCAAGCGCGGACGAAACGAACAGCCCTTCGTTGAGAAAGAAGAGCCGCGTGATCGGTGCGAGATCGCGCGCGGGATCGTAGGGCAGCTTGGCGTAGTGAAGCGGATTGTACGACATGGCGTCGTGGTGCAGCAGGCAAAGCGTGTAACCGTCGGGCGCGGCTTGCGCGCAAGCCTGTGCCGCGATGATGCCGCCCGCCGTGCCGCGGTTCTCGATGATCAGCGGCTGGCCGAGCCGTTGCGACAATTCCTGTCCGGCCTTGCGGGCGATGACATCGGTGACGCTGCCGGCGGCGATCGACACGATCAGCCGGATCGGCCGGTCAGGATAAGTCTCTGCATGCGCCGTGGCGGCGCCGAATGTGAGAACAAGACCTAAAGCAACGCGCGCGACTTTCCCCATGACGTTTTCCTTCCCCAGTTATCGATTGTTGTCGTTCTTTTGAGCATGCGTTTTTTCTTAGAGCTTGCCTTCGAAGGCAGCCGTCGCGAAGGCGTCGAGCATCGCGTAGCTCTGCCGTGCCGCGCCCGGGTCGTAACAGGCGATGCCCGGCACATCGGATTCGATCTCGCAGAAGGAATGCAGCAGGCCGCCGAAGACGAGCATCTGCCATTTGGCGTCGGCGGCTTCCATCTCCGCCTCGAAAGCATCGCGGTCGCTCTTCGGCACCACAGGATCCTTGGCGCCGTGCATCACGCAAATGGCCGCTTTGATGTCGCCGGGCTTGGCCGGCAGCGGCGTCAGCAGGTCGCCGTGCAGGCAGATCGCCGCCTGTATGTCGGCGCCGCTGCGCGCGAGCTCGAGCACGTTGCCGCCGCCGAAGCAGAAGCCGGCCGCGGCCTGTCGTTTCAGATCGCCGATGGCGCGTTTGCTGCTTTCGGCGCGCAACGTCTCCAGCGCCGCAACGATGCGCCGCCGTCGTTCAGGCGCGTCGGCACGCACGGCGTTGGCGAGGGACATCGCTTCCGGCGGGCTGTCGGGAACCTTACCCTCACCGTACATGTCGGCGACGAAGGCGACGTACTTGTTGCCGGCGATGGCGGCCGCGCGCTCGATCGCTTCATTGCTGACGCCAAGCCAGTTCGGCGCCATCAGTAGCAACGGCCGCTCGCCGCTCGTGTGCTCGTCGTAGACCAGGGCGCCGCGGCCGACGATGCCGCCGGCCCGATACTCGATCCATTCAACCGTCACATTTTCCCCCTTCTCCGGCGGTCAGCCGAGAATGATCTCACCGATCAGCCCGGCGTCGTATTGCGTGAAGTAAAGTCGTCCGTTCGACAGCCCGGCAATGCAGCGCGCGCCGCTGGCCTTCGTCGGAATGTCGTATTCGGCGATCAAGGTGCCGTCCGGTTTCATGTGACCGATCTTGTTGGCGAAGTTTTCCGTGCACCAGAGATTGCCGTCGGCGCCGATAGCAACGCCGCGCAGCGACGCATTCGGCGTCGGAAACACGAAATCCCGAAAGGTGCCGTCGCGGTCCAGGCGACCGAGCGCATTGGCACCCGTCTCGACGAACCAGATGCTGCCGTCGTCATACGTGACCATCGCGCGCGGCTGGCTGTCGCGCGTCGGGATATCGAACTCGGTGACCGCGCCGTCGACGCTTATCCGTCCGACCCGGTTGCCGGCCGCCTCGCTGAACCACAGCGCCCCATCGCGCACCACGATCGACAACGGCTTGCTGCCTGGCGTGATGCCGTCTTTGAATTCGGTGATCCTGCCGTCGGGGGTGATGCGGCCGATCTGACTGACTTCGGTTTCCGAGAACCAGATATTGCCGTCCGGTCCGAGCGCGATGCCGTCGGGTCCCGCGTTCGGTGTCGGCACGTCGAATTCGGCCAACGCGCCCTGGGGCGAGAGACGCCCGATCTTGTTCGCTTTCTTTTGCGCGAACCACAGATTGCCATCGCCGCCGAGAACGATGCCGATCGGCGTCGCATTGGGCGTCGGCAACTCGAACTCGGTAAAGCGCTGCGTGCGTGGATCGAAGCAGCCGACCTTGGCGGCGCCGCTCTCGCAGAACCAGAGATTGCGATCCGGCCCCTCAACGCAAATGTAGGGCGCGCTGCCTTCGCTCGGAATGCGGTACTCGCGGATTTCGATCGATCGCGCGTTGTGCGGTCGTGTGCTCGCGACATGTGAATCGGATGACATCGTCGGTCCCGGAGCGTGGTACAGTGAACGTTTCCTCGATGCGCGATGATAGCAATCGCAGCAGTCGCCAAGTCAATCGACGCATCGCAATTTGCGAACCGGAGTGCGGTACAAGACGTCAAGAGAGCGTCAAAAAGATGCGCCTGATCGGGGCGAGGAAGACAACGCGCACGGCCAGCGGGAATTGGGTCGTCCGGCGTCGGCCCGTGCGGCGCGCAAGGGGGCGCGGCGCCCCGGATCTCCGGCCGGCACCGTGAGCGGGCTCGGACGCCATGCTTAACGCGGTGCGTAAACGCTATTCGCAGGTGCCGCCGAAACGGTCTGGAACTCTGCCGGGCCGTTCTTTAAGCTGCCGGCCAACAAAGGAGTTCGACGCATGCAGCCGATGACGCCCGGCATCACCAAGGCCGGCACTGGTATCGATGGGATCGTGTGGAGCATTCTGGGCCAGACCTATGTGCCCAAGCAGCTCTCGGAGGAGTCCTTCGCCTGGCATGCGACATTCCCGTCGGGCACCTTCGTGCCGCCGCACATCCATCCGACGCAGGACGAGTTCATCTACATGCTCGAGGGCAGGCTCGACGCGGTGATCGACGGCCGCGACTTCGCCGCGACCGCCGGCGATGTGATCAAGCTGCCGATGGGCATCCCGCACGGCCTGTTCAACAAATCCGACCAGACCGTGAAGTGCTTCTTCTGGGTGACGCCGACGCGCAAGCTCTACGACCTGTTCTGGGCCATCCACTCGATGAAGGAGCAGAACCCGCCGGACGTCGTCGCGCTCTCGGCGCGCTACGAGGTGAACTTCCTGCCGCCGCCGGCGTGAGGGGCGGCGCGGCTAGCGTAGCCTGCGGGGACATGGATGCTGACCGACAGCCGTGATATCATCCAGCGGCTGCGGCAAGATGGTTTCGAACTCGTATCGGTACGCGGCTCGCACCACAAATTCGTCCATCGGGCGAAGCATCTAATGGTGATCGTGCGCATCCCAAACGGGACTTACCGAAGGGGACCGTGCGCAGCATCTACAAGCAGGCAGGCTGGCCGAAGGATTGACCGATGCCTCACTACATCGCGCTCATTCATAAAGAAGCCGACAGTTCTTACGGCGTGTCGTTTCCCGATGTGCCGGGCGTCGTTACGGCTGGCGGCACCATTGACGAAGCGATGCGGCGCGCGGCCGAAGTCTTGGTGTTTGCCGCCGAGGACTGGGAAGATCGGGACGGCAATAGGCGCTTTCCTCCGCCGCGCACCATCGATGAATTGCGCGCTGACGCTGAATTCCAGGAAGACGCGGCCGATGCCGTTGTCGCGGCCATTCCATTTCGCGTGACGGCGGAAGCGGCCGAGTAAGCCTCGAGGGCGGGCGCTGTACGTCCTTCGTTCATTCCCGCGCAAGCGGGAATCCAGTTCTTACGATGGAGCGTTTGGCCACTTGGTTCCCGCTTGGGCGGGGACAAACGGCCAAGAGGCCCATGGCGCCCACTAAGCCGCGTTCGCCGGTGCGCCGAGCGGTTGCTTGTTGACCTGCTCCTTGGCGAAGCCCGCCTTCGAAGCGTAACCGCGCACGATGGCCTTGCGCTGCTCGTAGGTCAGCACGGCGTCGATATTGTCGAAGCCGTCCGGCGCGCGCGCCTCGACGGCATCGATCACGCCTTCCGGGCCGCCGGAGCGGTTCGACTGCACGATCTGCGCCGTCATCGGCAAACGCTCGCGTTCGTATTCGAACAGCGCCTGGCCGACGTGGTCGGCGTCGCGCAGACGATCGGCGAGGCAGCGCGCGTCGAGGATCGCCTGCGAGGCGCCGTTGGAGCCGACCGGATACATCGGATGGGCGGCGTCGCCGAGCAACGTCACGCGGCCGTGCGACCAATGCGGCAGCGGATCGCGGTCGCACAAGGGATATTCCCAGAACTCCGGCGTGGCTTCGATCAAGGCCTTGGCGTCCACGAACGGAATGTGGAAGCGCTGCACGTGCGGCATCAGATCCTCGAAGCGGCCGAGCCGCGACCAGTCTTCCTTCTTCGGCGGCACGCCGGGCTCGGCGACCTTCACCATCACGGCCCAATTGGTGAGCGGGCGATCCTCGCGCGCGCCTTCGCCGATCGGATAGACGACGAGCTTGGCCGCCATGCCGCCGGCAATGACCATCGAGCGGCCGGTGAGATAGCGCGGCCAGTCGAGCGCGCCGCGCCACAGGATGGTGCCGTTCCAGCGCGCCGGGCCTTCGTGCGGATAGAGCGCCGCGCGCACATGCGAGTGGATGCCGTCGGCGCCGATCAGGATGTCGCCGCGCGCGGTGGCGCGATGGGCGCCGTCACGTTCGAAGAAATAGGCGGTTACGCCGGCATCGTCCTGCGTGAAGGAGCCGAGGCGATGGCCGGTATGGATGCGCGACTCGCCGATGCGGGCGCGCACCGCCTGATAGATGACCGCCTGCAGCCGGCCGCGGTGGATCGAGAATTGCGGATATTCGAAGCCGGCCTCGGTGCCGCGCGGCTCGCGCCAGATTTCCTGGCCCGTGCGGTTCATATAGAACAGCTCGTGCGTGCGGATACCGACGCGGTCGAGCGCCGGGAGGAGGCCGAGATCGGCAAGCTCCTTGATTGCATGCGGCAAGGTGTTAATGCCGACGCCGAGCTCGCGGACCTGCTCCGACTGCTCAAATATCTCGCAATCGATGCCGCGCGCATGCAGCATCAGCGCGGTGGTCAGGCCGCCAATGCCGCCGCCGACGATTATCGCCTTCATCGCACTCACTCCCAGGGTACCCGTCGGTCGCATCATGGCGCTGCCGGCCTGGTCCGGCAACGGATTCCGGCCGGCACGGTTATCGCCGCCCTGTTGACTCGCCGCCGGGTTCGCCGCTCAACTGTTGGCATAAAAACTGCACCAACGCAGCGCCGGTGCAACGATGCGCCGGCGCCAGAGGTGCTTAAGGGGAGATTATATCCATGCGGACATGCCTTCGAGGATTTGCCGCGATTTCGGCTCTGCTGCTGACGGTCGGCAGCGCCGCCGCTCAGGACAAGATCCGCATCGGCCTGATCTATACGCTGTCGGGGCCGCCGGCCGCTCTCGGCCAGCAGTCGAAAAACGGCTTCGAGCTGGCGCTGAAACATCTCGGCGGCAAGATGGGCGGCAAGGACGTCGAGCTCGTGGTCGTCGACGACGAACTCAAGCCCGATCTCGCGATTCAAAAAGCACGAGCGATGATCGACCGCGACAAGGTCGACGTCGTGGTCGGCCCGATCTTCTCGAACGTGCTGGTGGCGATCCACAAACCCGTGCTCGAAGCCGGCAAGGTGCTGATCAGCACCAATGCGGGCGCGTCGTCCTTCGCCGGCGCGGCGTGCAACGCGCATTTCTTCGTCACGTCGTATCAGAACGACCAAATCTACGAGACCCTGGGCAAGGTCGCGACCGACAAGGGTTACAAGACGGTCTATGCCGTGGTGCCGAACTATCAAGCCGGCAAGGACGCGCTGGCCGGCTTCAAGCGCACCTATCAGGGTAAGATCGTCGAAGAGTCGCTCGTGCCGCTCAACAATCTCGACTTCCAGGCCGAGATCACCAAGATCAACGCCAGCAAGCCGGATGCGCTGTTCACCTTCATGCCGGGCGGCCTCGGCATCAGCCTGATCAAGCAGCTCAACCAGGCCGGTCTCAAGGGCAAGCTGCCGATCCTGTCGGCCTTCACCGCCGACGAAGCGACGTTACCGGTGCTGCAGGACGCGGCGGAAGGCGTGTTCGGCGCGCTGACCTGGGCGCCGAACCTCGACAACCCGGAGAACAAGAAGTTCGTCGCCGACTACGAGGCGGCCTACAACGCCGTGCCGGCGTCCTACGCCATGCAGGCTTACGATGCGGCGATGCTGATCGACAGCGCCGTGCGTGCGACCGGCGGCAACGTGTCGAACACCGCGGCCTTCGCGGCAGCGCTCAAGAAGGCGGATTTCAAGTCGGTGCGCGGGCCGTTCAAGTTCAACGTCAACGGCTATCCGATCGAGGACTTCTATCTGACCAAGGTCGTCAAGCGTCCGGACGGCAAATTCCAGACCGAGATCGTCGAGAAGGTGCTGACGGCGAACGCCGACAGCTACGCGAAGGACTGCAAGTTGTAAGCATCCGCTGCGCTGATAAACAGATCATGGCCGGGAAATCCCGGCCATGATCGCTTTTGAAATCGCGTCCTCGCTTACAGCTCGTCGCGCAATTCGCCGCCGAGCACGCCGGCCAAGGTGGCCGCCACCGCGCCGAACAGCAGCGCCATGAACGACCAGAACGAGATGTAGGCGCCGGCCTTGCGGGCCTTGTCGGCGGCCTCGCGCACGGCCTGGGCGGCCTGGTTCTGCACCTCGTTCACGCGTTGCACCGCCTGATCCTGCGGAATGCCGGTGCGCGCGGCGACGAGACGGGCGAGATAGTCTTTGTCCGCGTCCGACAGCGAGCCGTTACGGATGCTGGCCACGACGATACGCGCCGCTTCCGACCGCTGCTCCGGGGTCAGGCTCTGCTGCTGGCCACCGGTCGCGGCGCCGGCATTGGCGTCGGTGCGAAACAGACGATCGACATAATACCCGGTCGCGGCGTCGTTGCTGTCGCCGTTGGTCGAGGCGCTGATCGCCGCGCCGGCCGCGGGGCCGATCGCATCCGCCGCGGTCTTGGCGACGAAGGCGCTGCCATACATCACGGCGAGAACCATCAGGCTGGCGCCGACCACCCAGGCCATGAAGCCATGCGCGGCATCGCGGAATTTGGTCTCGGGGCCGGGGATATGATTGCGCGTGCGCAGGCGCCCGGCGAGGTAGCCGCCG
Organism: Pseudolabrys taiwanensis; assembly: GCF_003367395.1. NCBI lineage: Bacteria > Pseudomonadati > Pseudomonadota > Alphaproteobacteria > Hyphomicrobiales > Xanthobacteraceae > Pseudolabrys > Pseudolabrys taiwanensis. Next base: position 5,362,881 of record NZ_CP031417.1, read on the forward strand.
ACGGTGAACGCGACCGTTTCGCTGAACAGCAGCCAGATCGCGCCGCCGATGCTCATGGTGCCGGCGCTCGGTCCGGAATAGGGCGACGTGACGGTCAGGCCGATGCCGGTGCCGAGCGAGATAAAGATGAAGGCGACGGCCCACGCGGCTAAGGCGCCGGCGATCACCACGCTCCAGGTGAACGAACTTCGTGCGGTTGTTGCTTGAATGACTTCGACGTTTTCGCCGACGATCGCCGTATCGCTCATAGAAATCTCCCAGCATGTGCGAATGCCGCGATGGCATCCGCGTCGCCGAGGTAACAGGGCTAAACTGCGATGGTTCCAAGGCGAGCCGTGGGCCGCGGGAACTAATTTTTGGCGGCGACATTAGCAAACCGAAGCGCATTCGCCGGGAGCGATCAGATGTTCGGACTTGTCGTCACGTTTCTCATCATCGGATTGATCGCCGCGGTGCTCGGCTTCGGCGGCATCGCCGGCGCGTCCTTCGGCATGGCGAAGATCATCTTCTTCATCGCGCTCGTCTTGCTGCTGATCTCGATCATCTTCGGCACGATGCGCCGGCCGTTATAGCGGGCGCGCGCTAACGCCGCTCCGGCATCGCGACACGCCGGCCGGCGCCTTCCGGGACGGGCAGGGCCGCGTGCGCGGCCTGCATGCGGGCGAGCGCCGCCATGATGTCGTCGGGGAAGGGCGCGACCTTCTTGGCCGCCATGTCGACGTGCAGCGTCATGCTTTCGCAGGTCGCCGACAGCCAGCCTTCGCTCGCGTGGTAGAGCTGTTCGAAGACATGGAAGCGCTTGGCGTCGTGCGCCAGCAGCTGCACGGTCACCCGCACCGGGCTGCCTTCGTGGATCTCGCGCAGGTAGCGCACATGCGCCTCCGCGACCATGGTCGAACAGCCGCGCTGCTCCAGATACTGCGGGCCCATGCCGAGCAGCTCGTAGACCTCGTCCACCGCCCGGTCGAACAGCACGTGGTAGTAGGCCATGTTGAGGTGGCCGTTGTAGTCGATCCACTGCGGTTCGATCCCCATCGGCGAGGAAACAAAAGGAGAAAAGAATACCGGCGGATCGGTTCGGTCGAGCATCGGGCGGGAACTGGTTGCGGATGCGTAACGTTACGATGCTTGGCGCGGGCCCGTCCACCGGCGCCGGCGCACGGCCACCCAACGGAGCTGTGTGTGGAGATTAACCAAATATTTACGATGTCCTGTCGGGCCGCTATCGCTTCGCTATTCTCTGGTCAAAAGAGGGAGACGAAGCCATGTTGAAAGGGCTCGCTCGAGGCGCATTTCTGGCTTTACTGGCTCTGACGCTCACCGCCTGGGTGGTCGCCATGGCCAACACCGATCGGGCCGCACCGCAACCCGACCCGAATGTCTACTGGCTGGCCTGAGTCGGTCGCGCTTGACCTGACCGGCCATCCCCGCCACGGTCGCCCGCATTTCCAGGGCAGGTTGCGATGGCGATATCCGACACATCCCGCGATGCGGCATCGAGACAGGCCGCGATTGCCGCGCTGACCGAAGCCTTCGGTCATAACCGCGTGGTTACGGCCCAGGCCGTGCGCGAGCAGCACGGAAATACCGTGACCTGGCTGCCGAACGAGCCGCCGGACGCGGTCGTCTTCCCGCAGTCGACCGAGGAAGTGCAGCAGATCGTCCGCATCTGTGCGCAGCACAAAATGCCGATCGTGGCCTTTGGCACCGGCTCCTCGCTCGAAGGCCACATCAACGCGCCCGCGGGCGGCGTGTCGCTCGACTTCCGCGACATGAACAAGGTGCTGGCGGTGCACGCCGAGGACCTCGACTGCGTCATCGAACCGGGCATCACCCGCAAAGCGCTCAACGAACACCTGCGCGATTCCGGCCTGTTCTTCCCGATCGATCCCGGCGCCGACGCCTCGCTCGGCGGCATGGCGGCGACGCGCGCGTCGGGCACCAACGCCGTGCGCTATGGCACGATGAAGGACAATGTGCTGGCGCTGAAGGTGGTGCTGGCGAATGGCGAGGTCATCGACACCGCCCGCCGCGCCAAGAAGACTTCCGCCGGCTACGACCTCACGCGGCTGATGGTCGGCTCGGAAGGCACGCTCGGTCTCATCACGCAATTGACGCTCAAGCTCTCCGGCATTCCGGAAGCGATCTCCGGCGGCATCTGTCCGTTCCCGTCGGTGGAGGCGTGCTGCAACACGGCCATCGCCACCATCCAGTCGGGCATCCCGATCGCGCGCATCGAACTGCTCGACGCGTTGCAGGTGCGGGCCTGCAACCTGCACGCCAAGCTCGGCCTGCCGGAAGTGCCGATGCTCTTTCTTGAATTCCACGGCACCGAAGCTTCGGTCGCCGAGCAATCGGAGCGCTTCGGCGAAATCGCCGCCGAGTTCGGCGGCGGGCCGTTCTCCTGGACGACGCGCGCGGAAGACCGCACCAAACTGTGGGAAGCGCGCCATCATGCGGCGCTGTCCAACTTCGCTTTGCGGCCCGGCGCGCAAATGGTCGCGACCGATGTCTGCGTGCCGATCTCGCGGCTGGCCGAATGCGTGACCGAAACGCAGGCCGATATCGCCGCGAGCCGCATCATGGCGCCGATCGTCGGTCACATCGGCGACGGCAATTTCCATCTCACGCTGCTCGTCGACATGAGCGACGCCGACGAGGTCAAGCGTGCCAAGGCGCTCTCGGAGCGCCTGGTCGAGCGGGCGCTGGCGATGGACGGCACCTGCACCGGCGAGCACGGCGTCGGGCAGGGCAAGATCAAATACCTCGAGGCGGAGCACGGGCCGGCGGCGCTTGCCGTCATGGCCTCGATCAAGCGCGCGCTCGATCCTGAGAATATCCTCAATCCGGGGAAGATTCTGGCGCTGTGAGTTTCTTATCCCTCCCCGCTTGCGGGGAGGGTGGCGAGCGTCAGCGAGCCGGGTGGGGGGCCAGCGCCCCGCTATCGACCATGCTGCGTCATGTGCGTCATCGGCGACACACAATTGCCGCCAAACCCGAAGCACAATAGCTTACATTCCATCCCATAAGCCGTGACGAGCCGGAGTCGTCTGGCACCGGAGTTTTGTGACCGTGCAAACGACCCTGCTCGGATTGGCGATCGCGCTTATCCTGGCGCTGGTAACGGCGCTGGTCGGCCCGCTGCTGGTCGACTGGGGCACCTATCGCGCGCTGTTCGAGCGTGAAGCGACCCAGCTCGTTGGCGTGCCGGTCAAGGTCCAGGGTTCCATCGACGCCCGGCTGCTGCCGTCGCCGCAGCTCACGCTCTACGACATCGAGATCGGCGAGGGCGGCCGCGCCGTCCGCGCGCGCTCGCTTGGCATCGAATTCGCGCTCGGTCCGCTGATGCGGGGCGAATGGCGCGCGAGCGACATGCATCTGGTCGGCCCGCAGGTCAGCCTTGGGCTCGACGCGAAGGGACAGGTGCAGGCGCCGAGCCTCGCCGTCAGCTTCGATCCGGACGCCTTGAGCATCGAGCGGCTGAGCATCGAGGACGGCAGGGTCACGCTCGTCGACGCCGCCAACGGCGGCAACATCGTCCTCGACAAACTCTGGTTCAACGGCGAAGCACGTTCTCTCGTCGGTCCGTTCAAGGGCGAGGGCGCCGTCCGCATGGATGGCGAGCTCTATCCCTATCGGATCAGCACCGCCCGCTACTCCGACGAGAACGGCCTCAAGCTTCGCCTCAACGTCGATCCGGTGGCGCGGCCGCTCGCCATCGAAGTCGATGGCGCGCTGGCGCTCGCCGGCGACACGCCACGTTTCGACGGCAATCTCGCGGTGTCGCGGCCGGTGGGCATCGCGCGCGGCGCGCAAGTAACGCAGCCGTGGAAGATCACCGGCAAGCTGAAGGCCAGTGCGCAGTCGGCGCTGCTGCAAAACCTCGAATATCAGTATGGCTCGGAAGATCAGGGCGTAAAGCTCACCGGCGCCGCCGATTTCAAGTTCGGCAAGCGTCCGCGACTCGACGGCGTGCTGTCGAGCCGGCAGGTCGATCTCGATCGTGCGCTCGGCGGGCGCGACGGCAGGTCGACGCCATCGGCGGCGCTGCGGCAATTGGCCGATCTCGGCGCCGCCGTCTTCCAGCCGAGCGTTCCGGTCCAGATCGGCGTCGGCATCGATCAACTCACGCTCGCCGGCGGTACCGTGCAGAACTTGCGCGGCGATCTCTCGCGGCGTGACGGCGGTTGGGCGCTCGATCGTTTCGAATTCCGCGCGCCTGGCTTCACGCAGGTGCGTGTCAGCGGTCAGCTTGCGGTTGACGGCGACACCATTGCTTTCAATGGCCCGGCCGAGATCGATGCTGGCGATCCGAAAGCGCTGACGGCGTGGTTGGAAGGGCGCGGCGACAGCGGCCAAGGCGATCTGAAGCCGTTGACTATACGCGGCGACATCACGCTCGGCACCGAGCGTATCGCCATCGAGCGGCTCAAAGCGGAGTTCGAGCGGAAGACGATATCGGGCCGGCTGGCTTATGTGTTCGCCAAGGCCAAGCAGCCGGCCAGGCTCGACGCCGAACTCAATGCGCCGGAGCTCGACATCGACGGCGCGATCGCTTTCGGCAAAGCCCTGCTCGCCGGCTCGAAGCTCGAGCGTCCGCATGCGATGTCGATCGCCGCGGATATCGGCCGCGCCACCGTCTCGGGCTTTACCGGGCGCGATGCCAGCGCGCGTCTGAAGATCGACGGCGACGGCGTCGAGATCGATAAATTGTCGGTGGCGGATCTCGGCGGGGCCGCTTTCTCCGCCAGCGGCCGCATCGTCACCAGCGGCACGCCGCAAGGCAGCGTGCGCATCGAGCTCGATGCGCCTGACGTGAAGCCGGTGCTGGCGGTGCTCGCCCGCTTCGCGCCGGACACGGCGCAGGTGCTGGAGCGGCGCGCCGCCGCGATGGCGCCGGCCAAGCTGCGCGGCCAGTTCTCGCTTCAGGGCGCCGCCGCCGCGACGCAAGGCAAGATCGAGCTCGACGGCAATCTCGGCAAGGTGCGGCTGGCGTTGAACGGGCAGGGCAAAGTCGATGCCGCGGCCTTCTCGGCGCGCGACCTGCAGGTCGACGGCAAACTATCGGCTGACGACGGCAAGCTGCTGACGGCGATGCTCGGCCTCGACGGTACGTTCGCCGTCACGCCGGGGCCGGGCGTGTTCACGCTCAATGCGCGCGGGCCGGCGCAAGGCGACCTGCGCGTGGAGACGAAGCTGACCGCGGGCGGTCTCGACGGCAGCGCCACCGGCACGGCCAAGCCGTTCGCGGCGGAGCCGGCGGCCGATCTGCGCCTGACCGTGTCGCGCGCCGATGCATCGCCGCTGCGCGGCGCGAAGTCGGCGCCGTTGCCCATCACTTACGCCGGCCGGATGCAGCTTGCGGGCAAGACGCTGACGCTGACCGACATCAATGCGGGCATCGCCGGCGCCAATGTGCGCGGCCATCTCGTCGTCTCGCTCAGCGAGCCGCGCCGTATCCAGGGCGAACTCGATGCCGACGCCGTCGATGGCGGGGCATTGATTGCCGCCGGCATCGGCATGCGCGCGGCGCCGCCGGCGAAGGACGCGGGCTGGACGTGGTCGAGCGAGCCGTTCGACGACATGATGGCGGCGAGCGGCAAGGTGGTGCTCAAGGCGCGGCAGCTCACGCTGTTGCCGCGCATGGCGGCGCGCGAATTTCGCGCCACGGTCGCCTTCGACAAGGATGCGGTCACGGTCGACGACGTCACCGGCACGCTGGCCGGCGGCAAGCTCACGGGACGCGTGGCGTTCCGCGACGATCCTGGCGGCTTGAAGATGCAGATCAAGACCGCGCTCGCCGGCGCCGATGCGGCGGCGCTGCTCACGTCCGGTCCGCGGCCCGCGGTGAGTGGGACGCTGTCGCTGGCGGCGGAGATCGACGGCAGTGGGCTGAGCCCCGTCGCTTTGATCGGCTCGTTGCAAGGCTCGGGCACGATCGGCCTTGCCGACGGTCAATTGGCCGGTATCGATCCGCGCGCTTTCGATGTCGTCGCGCGCGCCGTCGATCAGGGGCTGCCGATCGACAACACGCGCATCGCCGATCTGTCGCGCCGCGCGCTCGAGAGCGGTCAGCTTCCGGTCAAGCAGGCGCAAGGCACGCTGGCGATCGCGGCCGGACAGGTGCGCATGAACACCGTCTCGATCGAGAGCAAGGACGCGACATTGGCGATGTCCGGCAATCTCGACCTGATCGATGGCTCGCTCGACGCCCGGCTGGTGCTATCGGGCGCCAATGAAGTCGCCGGGGCGCGGCCGGACATCTTCATGGCACTGGGCGGCACGCTGGCCGCGCCGACGCGCACGATCGACGTCTCGGCGCTGACCGGCTGGCTCACCTTGCGCTCAGTCGAGAACCAAGCGAAGCGCCTGCGTGCCATCGAACAGGCGGCGCCCAGGGTTGAAAGCACAACGCCGGCGACGAGCACGGTCCCGCCGCTCTCGCCGCCGCCGTTGCCGCCGGCGACACCGACGGCCACGCCGACCGTCGATCCGTCAAAGAGTTCGGTGCGCCATAACGATCGTGCGCCGGCCTTGCCGCCACCGTTGGACATTCGACCTTATCCGGGACCGGCCCGATCGGTGCGGCCCGACGTATCAGTCGGCGCTCAGAACTGAATGCACAGGCGTGGAGAGCAGCGTGTCGCGCGCCGCCGCGGAGCGACGATGCTCGATGCCCATGGTGCGGTAATAGTCGAGCACGAACAGCCGGATCGCCGACGACAGATTGCCCTCATGGCGATCGGTGTCGATCGAGGCGACCACATCCGACAGGGTCATGTTGCGGCTGACCGCGATCTCTCGCAGGCCCTGCCAGAACGGATCCTCAAGGCTGACGCTCGTCTTGTGGCCGGCGATGACGATCGAACGCTTCACGACCGGAGATTTCATGGGACGTCTCCTGTGTCGATCCGGTGCTGGTCGAGGTCGCGCGCGGCCTTCGCCTCGCGGGCTTGGTCCAGCGAACGGACATGCTTCGGTTGACCATGGATTAGGCGGTTTGCAGCGGCGTGCCGTTCGTCCTGCTGACGCTTGGCGCGCTTGCGCACCGTCCGAAGATTGACCAGTTCAGCCATTCGGTTCTTCCGGTAGCGAGATGCGAGGCGGTCCAGGCGCGAGAGTTCTTGGCCTACAACGTTTGCCAGTGACGCCCATCCAGGCACGAAACGCATCCGCAAGGATCACTGTGTCAAATTTATGGGGTAATACAATAGCCGTCTAATACACGGTGAGTTGATTGCGATCTTTTACTGACGCAACCGACCGAACGGCGCCAGTATACCTTCCAGTAAATACTGCCTTGGTTGTCTCTTAGGCATATAAAACTGTGATTTACGAATGAATTACTCAGAGAATATGAAATGCATACAATGAAATTTCGTCTCGATTTCTCGAATGCGCGGTATTCTACATAAAAGTCCAGTATTACAGTACCTTACGGTACCTCCGCGCGCTTGTCATAATACAGTGCAGGCGCCTCGCTATAGCCTGAAGCTATTTTTAGTGGATGGTCAGTCGCCGTGGCGCGTTGGATGCGTCATTTTGGCCGGCTGCACCAGCCGATCGAACTCTTCTCCCGTCACAAAACCCAGGCGCTCCGCCTCTTCGCGCAACGTCGTCCGATTGGCGTGGGCCGTCTTCGCCACCTTGGACGCATTGTCGTAGCCGATCTTCGGCGACAGCGCCGTGACCAGCATCAGCGAGCGTTCGAGCAGTTCGCGGATGCGCGGCTCGTTGGCCTTGATGCCCACGACGCAATTGGCGGTGAAGGAGCGGGCGGCGTCGCCCAGCAGGCGGATCGACTGCAGCATGCAGTGGGCCAACACCGGCTTGTAGACGTTGAGCTCGAAATGACCTTGGCTGCCGGCGACCGTCACGGTGGTTTGGTTGCCGAACACCTGGCAGCAGACCATGGTCAGCGCTTCGCTCTGCGTCGGATTGGTCTTGCCCGGCATGATCGATGAGCCCGGCTCGTTTTCAGGCAGCGACAGTTCGCCGAGGCCGGAGCGCGGGCCCGAGCCGAGCAAGCGGATGTCATTGGCGATCTTGAACAGCGCCGTGGCCGCGGCATTGATGGCGCCGTGCACGAACACATAGGCGTCGTGCGCCGCCATATGCTCGAACTTGTTGGCCGCGCTGACGAAGGGAAGGCCGGTATAGCCGGCGATCTTGGCGGCGAAGGCACCGGCGAATTCCGGATCGCTGTTGAGACCGGTGCCGACGGCGGTGCCGCCTTGCGCCAAGGGATAGAGCGCGCCCTGCGCCTGCGTGAGATGGCCGAGCGCGGATTGTACCTGTGCGGCGTAGCCGGAGAATTCCTGTCCCAGCGTGATCGGCGTCGCATCCATGGTGTGGGTGCGGCCGATCTTGACGATGCTCTCGAACTCCTTCGCCTTGGCGGCGAGCGCCTTGTACAGCTCGGCGAGCGCCGGCTTCAAGTGCCGCTCGATCCGCAGCGCCGCCGCAATGTGCATTGCCGTCGGCATCGAGTCGTTCGACGACTGACTCATGTTGACGTGATCGTTCGGATGCACCGGCTTCTTGGCGCCGAGCGTGCCGCCCAGCTTCACGTTGGCGACGTTGGCGATCACCTCGTTGACGTTCATGTTCGATTGCGTGCCAGAACCGGTCTGCCACACGACCAGCGGAAACTGATCGTCGAGCTTGCCGTCGGCGATGTCCTGCGCCACCGCGGCGATGGCGTCAGCCCGCTCGGCGTCGAGCCCGCCCAGATCGCGGTTCACTTCGGCCGCCGCGCGCTTCACGAGGCCGAGGGCGTGAATGACCTCGACCGGCATGCGCTCCGTGCCGATGCGGAAATTTTGCAGCGAGCGCTGGGTCTGGGCGCCCCAGAGGTTGTCGTTGTCGATTTCGATCGGCCCGAAGGCGTCGGTTTCGGTACGGGTCTTGGTCATGGCAATGCTTTCGGGCCGCGAGGGAGCGCTGCCGTGAAGCTATGCCGATCGGACGGCGGGGCAAGCCGCCGGAAGCGTATACCGCCTATTTCTTTCGGAAGCGGTCGAGCCGCACCACTTCGCCGCCGCCGGTCGGCTTGTCCGGCTTCTCGGACGTTTCGTCCTCGACCGTGTCGGCCTTGGCCGGCGCGATCGGTGCCGGTGCGGCCGGCAACGGTGCCGGCGCGCTCACGACTGGCGAAATGGCTTGCGGGGCGGGGGGCAGCTTCTTTTTGGTCGCCGGTTTGTCCTTGGTATCGGCGGCGCTTTCTTCGGTCTCGGTCACTTCCTCGAATTGCAGGCCGAACTGCACCGACGGATCGAAGAAGCCTTTGATGGCCTCGAACGGCACGACGAGTCGCTCAGGGGCGCCGCCGAAGGAGAGGCCGACCTCGAAGCCTTCGTCGCTGACCTTCAGATCCCAGAACTGGTGCTGGAGAATGATGGTCATCTGCTCCGGATACTGTGCCTTCAGCCGGTCGGAGAGGCGGACTCCCTCGGCGCGGGTATCGAACGAAATGTAGAAATGATGGTCGCCGGGCAGGACCTTCTTCTTGGCGGTTTCCGTCAGCACGCTGCGCACGACGCCGCGGAGGGCCTGCTGGGTGAGGAGATCGTAACGGATATGGTCGGTCATACGTGATCTGGCCGGGTCGAAACGGGATTCGCCGCGATGCTAGCGCGCCTTGGGATGAAAGGGCAGCCCGGGACGCGCCGTGACGGTGTCTCATAAATAGGGGTGGCGGAAGGGGAGAGAAGTGGAGGCTTCTGTTGCCAGGTGCCTCCGAACCCCGCCTAACGGAGCTTATCCCGCTAGGGCTTGTAGGCTTGGTTTTTCAGGACCGCTTACGCAGCCTGAGCAACCGGAGCATAGTTGTCGTTGGCAACTATGAGAATGGCCCGATATCGGCGGAACCATGCCGAGCGAAAGAACGCCCTTTACGCCCTCGTCGATCCTAGTTCGGCCCCGCCAGTGTCGCCCCGCAGTCCGCCCTTTCGGGAGGACCGGCCCCGCCGGCCTTGGAACCTGGAACCCAGGTTCCGCCGCGACGGGCGCCTCGTAATCTGAGCGACACTGGTGGAGCCGCCGGGTACTGCCCCCGGGTCCGATGGGTTTATTTCGACGGCCGTTTATCGCCATAGCCGGGTTGCCCCGGCGAGAATGAATATAGGGGGTTCCCGTTAAGGAAAAAAGACCCCAATCGGGTGCTGTCCTGTCGCTTCGCCGTTCCGCCGTCCTGCCGCGACCTGGGCGGGGGCACGCCGGACGCGATCGGCGCCGCGTCTACGCCAGCGCCCTGCTTAAACTTGCGCGGTTCCAAAGAATGAAAAGGTAATGTCTGACGCCGACGATCGGGTCGCTTGGGTTAGTCGTCGAGACGCAAAGTCTATGTGCGCTAACTCACATAAAGCCGGCATATCGCGAGATATTGGAACGCGGGTGGAACCCGCCCCAATGTTGTTGTGCGTATGTTGAATTGCTAACGTGACCTTCAAGGAGCCCAGGCATTCTGTCGAGCTGCTCCGAAGTTGTTTGGAGCGGCGGGTTCTATGGCATCGTATAACAATGCGATCTTGGATGCGCTCTGCGCGAGCGAGCCGGAATTCGTCAAAGAATGCGTGAGGCCATTTTCATTCGTGCACGGCGATCGGCTCGCTGAACCGGGCGCTCCGATAGAGTATGTCTTCTTTCCGCAATCCGGATTGCTATCGCTCGTCGTCGAATTGAATACCGGTGAACAGATCGAAGCGGCGATGATCGGGCGCGACGGTGCGCTCGGCGCATCGGTCGTCCATGGTGCGCCGCTTTGGGTGAGCACGTGCATCGCTCAGATCGCCGGCCAGGGTTTGTGCATGGATGCGGCCGATGTCGTCGCGCTCGCGCAGCGCCATCAAAGCTTGCGTTCGCAACTCTATGCCCAAGAGCAGTACCTGCTGGTGCAGGCGCAGCAGATGGCCGCCTGCAATGCGCGCCATCATATCCCGGCGCGCCTCTGCAGTTGGTTTCTCCGCGCGCATGACATCATCGGCCACGGCGATCTGTACGTGACGCAGGAATTCCTGGCGCAACTTCTCGGCGTTCAGCGAGCCAGCGTCTCTCTTATCGCCGGCGCGTTGCAGGACGAGGGGCTGATCCAATATCGGCGTGGACGTCTGTCGATCTTGGACAAGGATGGTTTGGCGGCGAAAGCGTGCGGTTGCCACGAGAGGCTCCGCAACCATCAGCGCCAACAATTTCGCGCCGACACCGTCGAGTCGGTGGGATGAAGCATTAGTCCGCCAGCGATAGCGCATGCTTGCTACGCTCCGCGGCAGATGCGTTTCTCTCTATACACTTTGCGATTGGCGCCGAACCTGTGGACGGGGCGCTAATAATGCCGGCGATCGGCAAGCCGACAACGTGTGAAAGTTCAACGTTTCGTTTGCGACGTGCTTGAACGAAGCGGCGCGTGCCATCGCGCACCGGCATGCGTATCCAATCTCACCATTGCAGTTCAATGATCCGCTTCTTGAATAGAAACGGCGATGCGGCCGCATCGGCTGCCCGATGATCGCGGTGCGCGCATAAGAACAAAGCCGGTTGCGTTGCAACTTTTGGTCCGCTGCCGCGGTCGCGTCGATGGGCACGCGAACGTCCTCCAATGCTGCACTGCGCAATAGAAAAGGGGCGCGTAAACCCACAGGATGACCGCGATGCCCAACTTCGATGCTTCCGGCCAGCATCCATCTTGTGCTAAGGGATCAACACGTTGTCGGTACGTATAATAAGAAAGTAGGAGTGGGGTGTAATGGCGGAGGGGAACAAGGCCACCCGCGACGCTGGTGGCTTCGGTTTCAAAGTACGCGGTCCGCGCGAGTTCTACGGCGGCCTGGTGCTGATTGGGATTGCTATTCTGGCGATCTGGGCGTCCCGCGATCTCGCTGGTTCGCACGGCTTTGCTTTTGGGCCGGGCACCGCGCCGCGGATGTTCGCAATTCTGCTGGCGTTGATGGGCGGCGCCATCGCCATTAGCGGTCTGCTCGTCGACGGTCCGCCGATCGAGAAGTTCGCCTTCAAGGGGCCGGCCTTCGTGGTCGTGGCGATCCTGCTGTTCGCCTGCATGATCCGCGGCATCAGCCTTGAATATCTCGGGCTGCCGATCAGCATCCCCGGCTTCGGCTTGGTTCCCTCGACCTTTGTCGCCTTCATGGTCTCGATCATGGCGTCGTCGGAGATGCGTTGGATCGAGAGCCTGGTGGCCGCGGCTGGGATGACGCTTTTTTGCGTCCTTCTGTTTGTTTACGCGCTGGCGCTGCCGTTCCAGCTTTGGCCGTCTTTCTTCTGAGCAGGAAGCACGCTGATGACTGATCTTTTCGCCAATCTTTGGCTCGGCTTCTCCGTTGCCGCGCATCCCTACAACATCGGCTTCTGCTTGCTCGGTGCGCTGGTCGGCACGCTCGTTGGCGTGTTGCCGGGTGTCGGCACGGTCGCCACCGTCGCCATGCTGCTGCCGATCACCTTCGGCCTGCCGCCGGTCGGCGCGCTCATCATGCTCGCCGGCATCTATTACGGCGCGCAATACGGCGGTTCGACCACGTCGGTGCTGGTGAACATCCCGGGCGAGGCCACCTCGGTGGTCACGTGTCTCGACGGTCACCAGATGGCGCGGCAAGGCCGCGCCGGCGCGGCGCTTGCGATCGCCGCGATCGGCTCGTTCTTCGCCGGCTGCGTCGCCACGGTGTTGGTCGCCGCGCTCGGTGTGCCGCTCACGTCCATCGCGCTGTTGTTCGGTCCGGCCGAATACTTCTCGCTGATGATCCTCGGCCTGATCTTCGCCGTCGTTCTGGCGAAGGGCTCGGTGCCGAAGGCCATCGCGATGATCCTGCTCGGTCTCTTGTTGTCGATGATCGGCTCGGACCTCGAGACCGGCGCCGGCCGCATGACCTTCGATATTCCGGAGCTTTCGGACGGCATCGGCTTCGCCAACGTCGCCATGGGCGTGTTTGGCTTCGCCGAGATCATCCGCAACCTGGAAATGTCGCAGGAGAGCCGCGACATTCTGCAGGGCAAGATCAAGGGTCTGATGCCGACGCGGCAGGACCTGATCGACTCCTCGGGGCCGATCGTTCGCGGCACCATCCTCGGCTCGCTCCTCGGCATTCTGCCGGGCGGCGGCGCCGTCGTGGCGTCGTTCGCCGCCTACACCTTCGAGAAACGCATCGCCAAGCATCCAGAGCGCTTCGGTCGCGGCGCGATCGAGGGCGTTGCGGCGCCGGAAGCCGCCAACAACGCCGCGGCGCAGACCTCGTTCATCCCGCTGCTCACCCTCGGCATCCCGCCGAACGCGGTGATGGCGCTGATGGTCGGCGCGATGACCATTCACGGCATCGTGCCGGGTCCGCAGGTCATGACCAAGCAGCCGGAACTGTTCTGGGGCATGATCGCCTCGATGTGGCTCGGCAACCTGATGCTGGTCATCATCAACCTGCCGCTCGTCGGCGTGTGGGTGAGCCTGCTGCGTGTGCCGTATCGCATCCTGTTCCCCTCGATCATCGTGTTCTGTTGCATCGGCATCTATTCGATCAACAACTCGCCGACCGACGTGATCATTGCCGGCATGTTCGGAATCTTCGGCTACTGGCTGTCGAAGCACGAGTTCGAACCGGCGCCGCTGGTGCTGGCCTTCGTGCTCGGACCGCTGATGGAAGAGAACCTGCGCCGTGCGATGCTGATCGCGCGCGGCGATGCGACGGTGTTCCTGACGCGGCCGATTTCGGCGGTGCTCATCGGCATCTCGCTCGTCCTGCTCGCGATCGCCATGCTGCCGATGATCCGCAAGCGGCGCGAAGAGGTCTTCGTCGAAGAATAGCGAGTTGCTTTATCGCTGAACCGTTCCCAAGGCCGGCATCTTGCCGGCCTTGGCATTTGTGCGTGCCATTACCGGCGCCGACGGTCGCACAAAGGCAGCCTCTGGCTGCGACGAAATGCGCGTCAAGAAAAGACGAAGGACTCATTGAACTAGCCGGCCCGATAGGCTGCCGTCGTCCGTAACTCAAAGCTTCAAAAACTGGGAGGTGGACGATGAGGAGAATGATTGGTCGCGGCCTGTTGCTGGCCGCGTTCGCTGTCGCGACATTCGGGGCCGCGCAGGCGCAGAGCGACTATCCCAAACGCAATATCACGATGATCGTGCCGTTCGCCGCGGGCGGACCGACGGATGTCGTGGCACGCATCGTGTCCGATCACATGGCGCGCACGCTCGGGCAGACGATCCTGATCGAGAACGTGGTCGGCGCCGGCGGCACCACCGGCGCGGGCCGGGCCGCGCGTGCGAGCAATGACGGCTACACGGTGATCATGGGCCACATGGGCACGCACGCCGCCGCGGTCGCGCTCTATGCCAATCTCTCCTACAAGCCGGACGTCGACTTCGAGCCCGTGGGGCTCGCCGCGGGCACGCCGATTCTCATTCTGACGAAGAAGGATTTTCCGGCGAAGGATCTCAAGGAGTTCGTGGCCTATGTGAAGGCCAATAATACGAAGTTGAACATGGCGCATGCCGGCGTCGGCTCGGTGTCGCACACGACATGCCTGCTGTTGTCGTCGATCCTGCAGGTGAAGCCCATCGCCGTGCCGTTCAACGGTACGGGGCCGGCGATGAACGCGCTGGTCGGCGGTCAGGTCGATTACATGTGCGACCAGATCGTCAACGCCGTGCCGCAGATCCAGGCTGGCACCATCCGCGCCTTCGCGATCGGTACGCCCGAGCGCTCGCCGGTGCTGCCCGACGTGCCGACGACGACCGAGGCGGGGCTGCCGCAATACCAGGCCTCCGCCTGGAACGCGGTGTTCGCGCCGAAGGGCACGCCCAAGGAGGTCACGCAGAAGCTGGCCGACGCTCTCGACAAGGCGCTTGACGATCCGGCGGTGCGCAAGCGGCTGCTCGATCTCGGCAGCGACATTCCCGGCAAGGATCGCCGCGGCCCGCAAGCGCTCGGCACTTTGGTGAAGGGCGAGATCGACAAGTGGACGCCGATCATCAAGGCGAACATGTAAGGCTTTAAGCCGAAATCATTGACGCGCGTGAACACATGCGGCGGCTTTCGGGCCGCCGCATTCGTTTCGACTTGAATCCGCGACACCGGATTCGGAGAACATTAGCAAGTCGTCTTAAGGACTTTGCGAACGGGCGTGGTACAGGTGGCGAACACCGGTACGATTTGCATCATGAGTGCTAACGTTCGGCGTTCTCGTCGCCGTTTGTGCGGACCCGGCGACGCGCACGATCAATGTTAAGAGCGAGCAACCCGCTCGAATAAAACGCTGTTAAATCGAAGACGTCGACGCGAACGAACGTCTCCGGCCTTGCGCCGATCGTTTCTGATTTCGAGTTGAATTGGCGACGTCGCGTTCGGAGAACATTAGCAAGGCGCGTTAGGGATTCATCGAACGAGGCCAGTACGGGACGCGAACATTGGTAGCATTTGGAGGACAGTCGCTAACGAACGCCGTTCCGTCATCGTTTTCTGCCCGGTCACGCGATGTCGGCCGTTAACGGGTGCGACTTCAAATAAAAAGGCGGCCTGAATGGCCGCCTTTCATTAAGGTTTCGAAGCGGGCTATTCGGTCGTGATATTGGCGGCCTTGATCACCTCACGCCATTTGGCGATTTCGGCCTGCATGTAAGCGGAGAATTCGGCGGGCGTACTGGAGATCGGCTCGATGCCGATGGCGACGAGCTTGGCGCGCAACGCGGGATTCTGCAGGGCCTTGACGATGGCCGCGTTGAGCTTGTCGATGATCGGCTGCGGCGTGTCTTTCGGCGCGACGATACCCTGCCAGGCGGAGGCCTCGAAGCCCGGGTAGCCTGATTCAGCGATGGTCGGCACGTTCGGCAGTTCGGCCAGGCGATCCGGCGAGGCGACAGCCAACACCTTCACGAGGCCAGAGGTGATCGCCTGCCGGGAGCTCGCATAGTCGGTAATCATGACCGGCACATGCCCGGCCATCAGGTCCTGCAGGGCCGGCGCGGCGCCTTTGTAAGGCACGTGCACGAGCTTGATGCCGGCGCGGGCTGCCAACAATTCCATCGCGAGCTGGTGCGGGCTGCCGGGGCCGGACGAGGCGAAGTTGATGGTGCCCGGCTTCGCCTTGGCCAGGGCGACGAATTCCGCGAGCGTATTTGGCGCGAAGGACTTGTGCGCGAGCAGCACCAGCGTGAAGCGACCCGTCAGTGAGATTGTGGCGAAGTCCTTCACCGGGTCGTAGCGCAGCTTGCTGTAAAGGCCGGGATTGAAGGCATAGGTGGTCATCGAGGCCGACAACAGCGTGTAGCCGTCGGCGGGTGCCTTGGCGACGACCTCCGCACCGATCTGCGTGCCGGCGCCGGGCCTGTTGTCGACGATGACCGGTTGGCCAAGCGTCTGCGACATGTCCTCGCCGATGATGCGGGCCAGCAGATCGGTGCCGCCGCCGGCCGCAAGCGGGACGATCATGCGGATCGGCCGCGCCGGGTAGTCCTCGGCGTGGCCGGCATTCACGGCGAGCAGGATGAAGGCGAGAGCGCTGAGCGCAAGCCCGAGCATGTTGCGCCCGGATGACAATATGACCGGATGTCGCACGGTGTTCCTCCAGCGTTTTATTTGATGTTGAAAAGCGTGGCGGCATTGCCGCCGAGGATGGCGGTCTTGTCGTCATGGCCGAGCGGCAGGTCGAGCACATGCTCGGCGCCGCCGGAAATGAACGGATTGTCCGTGCCGAACAGCAGGCGATCGGCGCCGACCGTGGCATGCGCCATCATGATGGCCGGCGCGAAGAACGAGGCCGTGTCGTAATAGAAGCGGCGCGCGAAGGTGCTCGGCGGACGGGTGATGTATTTGCGGCAATCCGGGAATAGGCGATAGCCGTTGTCGAGCCGTTCGAGCAGCGTCAACAATGTGCCGCCGGTATGGGCCAGGATGAATGTGAGGTTCGGATAGCGCTCGAGCACGCCGCCATAGATGAGCCGGGTCGCGGCCGTGGTCGTGTCGAATGGAAAGCCGATGCGCAACGGCAGCTCGAATTCGTCCATGCCGGCGGTGTTCACCGGAAACATCGGATGCATGAACAGCGGCAGGCGCCGACGGTCGATCTCCTGCCAGAGCGGCTCCAGGCTTGCATGGTTGAGCGGAACGCCGGCGAGATTCGATCCAATGGCGATGCCGGTCATGCCGAGCTCGTCGCAGCTGCGTGCGAGCTCCGCCAGCGCGGCCTCGATATCGCTCATCGGCAGACTGGCAAGGCCGCGGAAGCGGTCCGGATGCGCGCGGCAGATGCCGGCGGTATGGTCATTGATCGCGCGGGCAACGGCGATTTGCTGCGTGCCGGCCCAAGGATACACATTGGGCGTACTGAGCGACAGCAGCTGGATGTCGACCTGCTTTTTGTCCATGTCGCGCAACCGCGTGGCGATATCGAACATGTCCGGCCGCGTCCAAGCGACCGTGTGGCCATCCTTGCGCAGAAGCAGCTTGTCGCCCGCGTCGACCCGCTCGAGGCCGAGAATGTCGGTGAGCGCGGCGAGGTAGGATTGCTCGACGACGTGGGCGTGAACGTCAATGCGCATCGGTCTTCCTGTTCAGGTGGTGTGCGGCTGGCGTCGGCCGGCTCAATCGAAGTAGTGGCCGTGCCGGGTGGTCGGAATGCTGTAGAGGCGCCATTTGAAGGCGGTGGTCATGTAGAGCGTGCCGGCATCGTCGCCGCGGCCGAAGCCGAGATTGCTGGGGATGAACTTCTCCGGCAGGTCCATGCGGGCGATCTCTTTGCCGTTGCGATCGAGCACGGCGACATGGCCCTTCGGGTCCTGCGGATTGCCGTTGTGCAGGGCGAGATACAGATTGCCATCGGTGTCGAGCGTCATGCCGTCGACGCCGAGTTCGTCGTTGCGATAGAACAGACGGCTATTGGAGATGTTGCCGGCGCTATCAAGGTCGTAAGCAACCACGCCGCCCATGGTGAGGCCGAATTTGTCGGCCGCGGGTCCGCTGGGGTTGGTGCGCAGGCGCGCCGAATTGAATGCGGAGACGTAGAGGCGACGGCCGTCCGGTGACACTTCGATGCCGTTGGGACGAAAGACGTCTGTACCCAGCTGCACGATCTTGCCGTCGGGATCGATGCGGTACACCGCATTCGGCAGTTCCATCGGCTCGTTGCCGCCGTAGCGCGCGTCGGTGAAGTAGATGCGCCCTTGCGCGTCGCTGGTCACGTCGTTCGGGCCGACCAGCCGTTTGCCATCATAGGCATCGGCCAGCAGCGTCGTCGTGCCGGTCGCAAGATTGCGGCGGACGATGGCGCGGCCGCCGGTCGCGGGCGTGTCGGCGGTCTGGGCAATGATCAGGTCGCCGTGTTTGTCGATATGCAGGCCGTTGGCCATGCCGCTCGGCTGCATGATCGGGTCGAGCTGCTTGGTCTTCGGATCGTAGCGATAAATCGTGCCGCCCGGATTGTTCTCTTTGAACACCACCGACGGGGTCATGTCGGTGATGTAGACGCGGCCGTCTTTGCCCGCGACGACACCTTCCGAGAAGAACCGCCCGGCGGCCGAGAGCTCGTGCCACGTCGCATGCGGTTGGAAAATCGTTTCGGCGTGCACAGGCAAAGCGGCGCAGGTCGCCGCAAAGGCGACAGCAACGACGCGCGCACAACGGCGTCCGCACAGGATCGGCATTTCCTTCCCCCATTTTTTACGGGCGCTTCTAGATGCGCTTGCAACTAAATATTCGCCGGCCGATTTAATTTGTCAACTAATCATAAGCTAGCTAATTATTTTGCCATGGGCACCGAATCGCGATTGACCAAAGGGCGCGCGGCCATCGACGATGGCTTGCGCGGCGTCGGGGCGAAGGACCAGACGATCGCCTATCTCGTTCGCGAAGCGCATCGCGCGCTTTCCGCGGATCTTCAGGCGCGTATCGCTCAGTACGGCGTGAACGCCGGCATGTGGCGATTCCTCCGCGTGCTGTGGGAAGAGGATGCGATCAGTCAGCGCGACCTGAGCGACCGTGTCGGCATGACGGCGGCCACGACCGTGCTCGCGCTCGATCGCATGGAGCGGGAAGCCCTCGTGCTGCGGGTGCGCGACGGCAAGGATCGGCGCGTCGCCCGCGTGCACCTGACTGCAAAGGGGCGCCGTCTCCGCGAGAAGCTGCTGCCGCACGCGGCCGAGGTCGATGCGGTCGCCTGCACCGGTCTCGCGCCGGCCGAGGTTGCCTTGTTGAAGACTTTGCTGACGCGGATGCGCGTCAATGTCGGAACCTACGGCGCGCTGGCCCAGCGCAAGCCCGCGGCGCCGCGCAGGCGGCGGCCGCCGGCCGGCTAATTATCTGAAATAATTAAATTATATATGCGCCTGGGGTCGGGTGTTGACAGCCGGTCGACGCCGATTGCGGATGCGGCCAAACCGGCCCATGGTCCGATTCCGACACCGGCCGAAGAGCTCTGACATGCGCCAATACCTCGAACTGATGGAGCACATCCTCGCCAATGGCGTGGAGAAGCGCGACCGCACCGGCACCGGCACGCGGTCGGTGTTCGGCTATCAGATGCGGTTCGACCTCGGCGCGGGTTTTCCGCTGCTCACCACCAAGAAGCTGCACCTGAAGTCGATCGTCCACGAACTGCTGTGGTTCCTCGCCGGCGACACCAACATCAAATACCTCAACGACAACGGCGTCCGCATCTGGGACGAGTGGGCGGACGAGCGCGGCGATCTCGGGCCGGTCTACGGCCACCAGTGGCGCTCCTGGCCGGCGAAAGATGGGGCGACGATCGATCAGATCGCCAACGTGATCGCGATGATCAAGCGCAACCCGGATTCGCGCCGGCTGATCGTGACGGCGTGGAACCCGGCCGACGTCGACAAGATGGCGCTGCCGCCGTGCCACTGCCTGTTCCAGTTCTATGTCGCGGAGGGCCGGCTCTCATGTCAGCTTTACCAGCGCTCGGCCGACGTCTTCCTCGGCGTGCCGTTCAACATCGCATCCTATGCGCTGCTGACCATGATGGTGGCGCAGGTCACCGGCTACAAACCCGGCGACTTCGTGTGGACCGGCGGCGACACGCATCTATATCTCAATCACGTCGAGCAGGCGCATCTGCAATTGTCGCGCGCGCCGCGCGCGCTGCCGACCATGCGCATCAATCCCGACGTGAAGGACATCTTCTCGTTCCGCTACGAGGACTTCGCGGTCGAGAATTACGACCCGCATCCGCATATCAAGGCCGAGGTGGCGGTGTGATGGGCCGCTCGATTGCCTATCCGTCGTCATGCCCGGCCTTATGCCGGGCATCCACGACGTTCTTGCAGCCGGAGAGCAAGACGTGGATGGCCGGGTCAAGCCCGGCCATGACGAAACGTGAGGTGGCGGTGTGAGCCTCGTCGTTCGCAGCGCGCGTCCGCAGGACAGCGCGCTCATTTTCGCGCTGGTGTGCGAACTCGCCGACTACGAGAACCTGCAGCACGAAGTCGACGCGACGCCGGAGAGCATCGCCGCCGCGCTGTTTGCGCCCGAGCCGCGACTCTACTGCGATATCGCCGAGTGGGACGGCGAGCCGGCGGGCCTCGCCGTCTGGTTCCTCAACTTCTCGACCTTCCGCGGCCGGCACGGCGTCTATCTGGAAGACCTTTATGTGCGGCCGGACATGCGCGGGCGCGGCATCGGCAAGGCGCTGATGCAGCGGCTGGCGCAGCATTGCGTCGAACGCGACCTCGCGCGTTTCGAATGGGCGGTGCTCGATTGGAATGCGCCGTCGATCGCCTTCTACGAATCCATCGGCGCCAAAGTGATGGGTGAGTGGAAGCTCTGCCGGCTGTCGGGCGCGGCGCTCTCGAAGTTCGCAAAGCAAGGGGCGCCGGCATGAAAATGGGATTGAAGGTCGTGCTGGTCGCGGCCATCGGCGAGAACGGCGTGATCGGCCGCGAAGGTCAACTGCCGTGGCGGCTGAAGTCCGACCTGCAGCACTTCAAGATGGTGACGCTCAACCGCCCGATGATCATGGGCCGCAAGACCTACGAGTCGATCGGACGGCCGTTGCCGGGGCGCACCAACATCGTTTTGACCCGCGATCTCGGCCTCATAGCGCCGGGCTGCGTGCTGGCGACGAGCTGGGACGCGGCCTTCGGCTTCGCGCGCGAGGACGCGCGCAAGCGCGCGGTGGACGAGGTGATGATCATCGGCGGCAGCGACGTGTTCGCCGAAACATTGCCCTATGCCGATCGCCTGGAGATCACGCGCGTGCATGCGAGCCCTGAGGGCGACGTGCGCTTTCCTCCGATCGATCCGGCGATCTGGCGCGAGACGCGGCGCGAGCATCATCCGCGCGGGCCGGAGGACGACACCGACTTCACTGTGCTAACCTATGTGAGCACGCGCTGAGGCTGCCGGGCCGCGGCGCGGCGTTCGCGAACGAGCCCATGATCCTTCCACGCCACGGCCTCATCTCGTCCCGGCTTCATTACTTCCAGACCGTCGCCCGCCTCGGTTCGATCCGCCGCGCCGCGCAGGCGCTCAACGTCGCGCCGTCCGCCATAAGCCGCACCATCCAGCACCTCGAGCAGGAACTGGGCGCGCCCTTGTTCGAGCGCGCGCGGCAACGCCTGAAGCTGACCAGCGCCGGCGAGATACTCGTCTATCATGCGGGCGCCAGTGTCGCCGAACTCGACCGGGCGCGCGCCTTCATCGACGACCTGCAGGGCCTGCGTCGCGGCTCGGTCAGCATCGCCGCGGTGGAGAGCGTGGCGCGCGGCCTGCTGCCCGAGACGTTGTCGCGCTTCTGGAGCCGCTATCCCGACGTCGCGGTGCAGGTGACGACGACCGGCTCGCAGCAGGCCTTCGAGGCGGTCGCCCGCGGCGAATGCGACCTGGCGATTGCGTTCGACGCACGGCCGCCGAAGGGCACGCAGCGGCTTGCCGGCGCCAACCTGCGGCTCGGCGCGCTCGTTCCGCCGAAGCATGCGCTCGCGGCGCGTCGCGGCGTGCGCCTGCGCGAGTTCGCCGCCGAGCGGGTGATCCTGTCGGACGCCAGTCTCACGCTCGGCTCGTCGATCGAAGCGGCGATCCTCGGTTCGGGAATAGAGCTGAAGCCGATTGCCGTCACCAACTCCATTCATCTGATGAGCGCGTTTGCCGTCCGGGGGCACGGCGTCACGTTCCAGACGCGTGTGGGCGTCGAACGCGAGTTGGAGGAGGGTGAACTGGTGTTCGTGCCCTTCAACGATCCCTCGTTGCGGCCGCGCAAGCTGATGCTGATCGCGCGCGGCAAGGCCCATCTCGCCGCCGGTCCCGCGGCGCTCGCCGCGATGCTGAGCGAGGCGATCCAGCGGCTCGACGGCCGCTGAGAAGGTGTTGCCGTGGAGGCAACACCGTAATCTCCAATTACCGTCTATTCGCTCCGGACCGTGCTTGCGAAGCTTCGTCGCCGCCGGGGCTTTGGTCGCGCATAACGGAGTGCCAGGATGAAGCTTCACACGCTGCTCTTCACCGCGCTGATGGCTGTCGTCGCGCCCGCGCACGCGCAGGAGCCGGTGAAGATCAGGTTCACGCTCGACTGGAAGATCCAGGGCCCGCACGCCTGGTATTTCTGGGCGAAGGACAAAGGCTATTTCGCCAAGGAAGGTCTCGACGTCACCATCGATCAGGGCGAAGGCTCGGCCGCGGCGATCACGCGGGTGATGACCGGCTCTTACGATGCCGGCTTCGGCGACATCAACGCCATCGTCCAGAATGCGGCGACGCGCCCGGCCGATGCGCCGGTCATGGTCTATCTCATCTACAATCGCGCGCCGCACGCCATCATCGTCAAGGCCGACGGCCCGGTGAAGACGCTCAAGGACCTCGAGGGCCGCACGCTCAGTTCGCCCGCCGGTTCGGCGACGCTTCGCCTGTTCGCGCCGCTCGCCGCGGCCAACGGTGTCGACGCCAGCAAGGTCAAGGTGCTCAACGCCGCGCCGAACCTGATCGAGCAGATCCTCGTTCGCGGCGAGGCCGACGCGATCGCGCAGTTCTCGGCGACCAGCTACATGAACTTCGTCGCCATGAAGCTCGATCCGGAGAAGGACTTCCGTTGGTTCTTCTACAGCGACTACGGCCTCGACATGTATTCCAACGGCATCGTCGTGTCGCAGAAGCTCATCAAGGAGAAGCCGGAGGCGGTGCGCGGCCTGGTGCGCGCGATCAACAAGGCCATCCTCGACGTCGCGGCCGATCCCGACGCCGCTGTCGCGCTGCTCAAGACGGTTGAGCCGCTGACCGCCACCGATATCGAGAAGGCGCGTCTCGTCTACTTCATCAAGAACCAGATGATCACCCCCGAAACCGACAAGCTCGGCCTCGGCGATCTCGACGACAAGCGCCTCGCGGCCTCGATCAAGACCGTCGCCGCGGCCTACGACATCAAGACCGCGCCCGACGTCCGCGCGATCTTCGTGCGCGACTTCCTGCCCCCGAAAGCCGACCGCAACATCGCGGCGGCCGCTGCAAAGGCGAAGTAATCACGATGACAATCGATCATGAATATTTCATGCGCCTCGCCATCGACGAGGCGAGGGCCGGCGCCGCCATGGGAGAGCAGCCGTTCGGCGCGGCGGTGGTCATCGACGGCGAGGTCGTGTGCACGACGCGCAGCCTGAAAGTGTCCATGTCCGACACGACGGCGCATTCGGAGACGCGGGCCATCAGCGTCGCCACGCAGAAGCTCGGCCGGCGGGAGCTGCCCGAAGCGACCTTCTACTGCACCTGCGAGCCGTGTCCGATGTGCTGCGGCGCCGTGCTCAACTCCGGCATCAAGACGATGGTGATCGGCGCGCGCAACCGGCACATCAAGCACTCCGCCAAGCTGGCGTTCAACTTCAAGGACTACACCGTCGAGCGGTTCGCCGAGATGGTCGGCTGGGATCTCACCGTGATCGAGGGCGTGCTGCAGGACGAATGCGTCGGCCTTTATACGGGCGCGGCCGTTCCGCTGACACGATAGCCACAGCGAGGCCGAGGCATGAAGCAAGCCGCCGTCGATGCGGTGATCGCCGGACTGAAGGCAGCAGGCGTTAGCGTCGTCTGCTACCTGCCGGATTCGCTGTTCAAGGAGCTCTATCCAGCGCTCGACGCCGATCCGGATATCCGCACCATTCGCGTGACCAACGAGGGCGAGGGCGCGGCCATCTGCGGCGGCGTGTTTTTGTCCGGCAAGCGCGCGGCGTTGGTGATGGAGAATTCCGGCTTGCGCGCCTCGATCGAGCCTCTGGCGCGGATGGGCATGGGCGCCGGCATCCCCGTCGTGATGCTGATGAGCTATCGCGGCGATCTCGGCGAGAACAACTGGTGGGCCGTGCCGCACGGCATGACGATGGAGCCGCTGCTCGGCGCGATGCGCATTCCTTATCGCGTCGTCGATGAACAGGCGAAAGTGGCGCAGGCGATCAAGGACGCGTTCACGTGGTCCTACGCGGCCTACTATCACTCTGCCGTGGCACTGACCGGAGATCTGGTGCGGTGATGAAGCGCTTCGATTGCATGAGCGTGCTCGCGGAGCGGCTCAAGGACGAACTGGTGATCCTGTCGCTCGGCGCCAGCGTCGACGAATGGTACAACGCCGCGCCGCATATGCGCTCGGCCAGCCTGTTCCAGCAGCAGCTGGGGTGCGTCACGCCGCAGGCTTTCGGTCTCGCGGTCGGTCTGCCGCACCGGCGGATCGTGTCGCTCGATACCGACGGCGGCATGATGTTCAATCTCGGCATCCTCGCGACGCTGGCCAACGAGCAGCCGCCGAACCTCTTCGTCGTGGTCTGGGACAATCAGTGTTACCAGTCGATCGGCGGGCCGCCGACGCACACCGCCGGTCGCGTCGACATTGCGGCCATCGCGCGCGGCGCGGGCATCGAGCACGCCTATACGGCGCGCGATCTGGATGAGTTCGCCGCGCATTGCGACACCGGCTTGAACGCCGCCGTGCCCTACGTCGTCGTCGCCAAGGTCGATGCCGATGTCCGCCGCGACATCCGGCGCAAGCATTCCGACGGCCGCGAGGACAAGTACATCTTCGTCCGTCATGTCGAGGCATCGGAAGGCATCGTCATCATGGGGCCGAGCGAGCACAACTGATCGCCGCGCCGCCACTTGGCGCGCGCGACGGGCCCACGGTCTCGACTCGCGCACTGCTTATTAACGGCGCCTCAGAAAAAAGACGGCGATTTCAAGCCGATGCCGACAAAGTTGCGGCATGACAGCGCGTTGTAATGGCCCCGGCACTCCCCTATAACCCTGTCCCGACAAAGAGGTACAGGCTGCCGCCGTACGGCAGCGGGAGAGATTCTGAATGCCATGGCAGCAACAAGGCGGGGGCGGCGGCCCGTGGGGCTCGGGTGGGGGCAAGGGCCCCTGGGGCTCCGGACCGCAGTCGTCCGGACCGACACCGCCCGATCTGGAGGAAATGCTCCGCCGCGGCCAGGACCGGCTCCGGCGCGTGCTGCCGGGCGGCAATATGGGCGGCAAGGGCATTGCCCTCGTGGTGCTCGCCGCCGTGGCGCTGTGGGGCTTTTCCGGCTTCTTCCGCGTCGAGCCGGATGAGCTCGGCGTGGTGCTGCGCTTCGGCAAGCAAGTGCGCGAAGTGCAGCCGGGCCTGAATTACCACCTGCCGTACCCGATCGAGACCGTGCTCACGCCGAAGGCGCTGCGCGTCAACAAGATCGATATCGGCATGCGCATCGTCGACGACCTGCGCCGCGGCTCGACCGTGCGCGACGTGCCGGAGGAAAGCCTGATGCTCACCGGCGACGAGAACATCGTCGACGTCGACTTCTCGGTGCTGTGGAAGGTGAAGCCGACCGGCGTCGGCGAATACCTCTTCAACATCCAGAACCCGGAAGGCACGGTAAAGGCGGTGGCCGAGAGCGCCATGCGCGAGGTCATCGGCCGTTCCGAGATTCAGCCGATCCTGACCGGCGCGCGGCAGACCATCGAGACCGCCGTGCAGGATCTCATGCAAAAGACGCTCGACAATTATCGCGCGGGCATCGTCGTGCAGCAGGTGCAGTTGCAGAAGGTCGACCCGCCGACGCAGGTCATCGATTCATTCCGCGACGTGCAGGCGGCGCGCGCCGACCTCGAGCGCGCGGTCAACGAAGCGCAGACTTATGCCAACAAGGTCGTGCCGGAAGCGCGCGGCCGCGTGGCGCAGATCGTTCAGGCCGCCGAAGCCTATCGTCAGCAGACGGTGGCGGAAGCGACCGGTCAGACGGCGCGCTTCCTGAAGATCTACGAGCAGTACAAGAAGGCGCCGGACGTGACGCGCGAGCGTATGTATCTCGAGACCATGGAGCGCGTCCTGGGCTCGACCGACAAGATCATCCTCGATTCCGGCCAGGCCGGCGCCAATGGCGGTGGCGTGGTGCCTTATCTGCCGCTCAATGAGCTGCCGCGCGGATCGCAGCCGCGCAACCAGCCGCAGACGGGAGCCCGCCAATGAGGACCAACTTCATCGGTGGCGTCGTCGCCGTCCTGGTCGTCGTCGCGTTGATCGTCGGCTATTCGTCGCTGTTCGCGGTCTACCAGACGCAGCAGGCTTTGGTTGTCCGTCTCGGCCAGCCGGTGCGCGTCGTCAGCGAGCCCGGCTTGCACGTCAAGGTGCCGTTCATCGACAGCGTCATCGCGATCGACAAGCGCATCCTCGACCTCGAAGCGCCGCCGCAGGAGGTGATCGCCTCCGACCAGAAGCGTCTCGTAGTCGACGCCTTCGCGCGTTATCGCATCCAGGATCCGCTGCGCTTCTATCAGACGCTGGGTTCGATCACCGGCGCCAATTCGCAATTGTCGATCCTGCTCAACTCGGCGCTGCGCCGCGTGTTGGGCGAGGTGACGTTCACCCATGTCGTGCGCGACCAGCGCGCCGATCTGATGTCCCGCATCCAGCAACTGGTCGATCGCGAGGCGGGCGCCTATGGCATCCAGGTGGTCGACGTGCGTATCCGCCGCGCCGACCTGCCGGAGCAGAACAGCCAGGCGGTCTATCAGCGCATGCAGACGGAGCGTCAGCGCGAGGCGGCCGAGTTCCGCGCCACCGGTGCGCAGCGTTCGCAGGAGATCCGCTCGCGGGCCGACCGCGAGGTCACGGTGCTGGTGGCGGACGCGCAGTCGCAAGCCGAACAGATCCGCGGTGAAGGCGATGCCAAGCGCAACCAGATCTTCGCCGAGGCGTTCAGCCAGGACCCGGACTTCTTCACCTTCTACCGCTCGATGCAGGCCTATGAGACGGGTCTGAAGCCGGCGGACACCCGGTTGGTGATCAAGCCGGATTCGAGCTTCTTCCGGTTCTTCAACGATCCGAACGGCAAGGGACGGGCAAACGGCGCCCAAACCCCGGCAGCTCAGCCGGCGCAGCCAGCTCAGCCAGCAGCGCAACCGGCCCGTTAAGCAGCCCGCATGACGGATTTCCTGGCGGCGGTGGGACTGGTCTTCGTCATCGAGGGCCTGCTCTTTGCCGCCCTGCCGGGACCGGCCAAGCGGGCCATGATCAGCGTGGTGGAGACCCCGGAGGCGCAATTGCGCGTCATCGGGATCGCCTCGGCCGTGATCGGGTTGGTCCTTGTCTGGCTGGTGCGGGCCTAAAAAGGCGCATTTTTCGCGAGATTCCGCGGCGAAATGCCGGTCTCTCTCCCGCGGTATTGATCGCCAGCGCCCTTGAATCGCCCCGAAGACGGGGCCACCTTGTCAGAGACCTTTTCCCCAGGAGAATCGACGCCCATGGGCGCCCATTTTAGTCCTTCGACGAAGCCTGCGGTTCGCGCTGGCCTCGCTCTTTTTGCTGCCGCTGCCTTGGTTTGGCAGGCCTCGACCGGCGTCGCGCAGGCACGCGGTCCGGAGGGCATCGCCGACGTGGCCGAGCAGGTCATCGACGCGGTGGTCAACATCTCGACCAAGCAGTCCGTCGACATGAGCAGCAACGCGATGCCGCAGTTGCCGCCGGGCTCGCCGTTCGAGGAATTCTTCGAGGAGTTCTTCAAGAACCGGCGCGGCGGCCAGGGCGGCCCCGGGCAGCCGGGCCAGCAAGGTCAACAGGGGCAGAACGGCCAGAAGCCGACGCCGCGGCGCGTGAACTCGCTCGGCTCGGGCTTCATCATCGACTCGTCCGGCCTGGTCGTGACCAACAACCACGTCATCGCCGACGCCGACGAAGTGAACGTCATCCTCAATGACGGCACGACGCTGAAGGCCGAGATCGTCGGCCGCGACACCAAGACGGACCTCGCGCTGCTTCGTGTGAAGAGCGAGAAGCCGCTGAAGGCGGTGAAGTTCGGCGATTCCGACAAGCTGCGTCTCGGCGAATGGGTGATCGCCATCGGCAACCCGTTCAGCCTCGGCGGCACGGTCACGGCCGGCATCGTCTCGGCCCGCAACCGCGACATCAATTCCGGCCCCTACGACAACTACATTCAGACCGACGCCGCCATCAACCGCGGTAACTCGGGCGGTCCGCTGTTCAATCTCAACGGTGACGTCATTGGCGTGAACACCGCGATCATCTCGCCATCCGGCGGCTCGATCGGCATCGGCTTTGCCGTGCCGTCGAAGACGGTCGTGGCGGTGATCGACCAGCTGCGCGAGTTCGGTGAGACCCGCCGCGGCTGGCTCGGCGTGCGCATCCAGCAGGTGACCGACGAGATCGCCGAGAGCCTGTCGATCAAGCCCGCGCGGGGCGCGCTCATTGCCGGCATCGACGAGAAGGGTCCGGCGAAGCCGGCCGGCATCGAGCCAGGTGACGTTGTCGTCAAGTTCGACGGCAAGGACATCAAGGAAATGCGTGATCTGCCGAAGATCGTCGCCGAGACGCCCGTCGGCAAGGACGTCGAGGTCGTCGTCATCCGCAAGGGCCAGGAAGAGAAGAAGACGGTCAAGCTCGGCCGCCTCGAGGATGGCGAGAAGCAGGCGGCGCTTGCGGCCAAGAAGGATGAAGCCGCGCCCGCCGACGACAAATCGGTGGTGAAGAAGGCGCTCGGCCTCGACCTGACCAACCTCAACGCGGACACGCGCAAGAAGTACAAGGTCAAGGATAAGGTGAAGACGGGCGTCGTCATCACCGGTGTCGACGCCAATTCGGCCGCGGCCGAGAAGCGGCTTGTGCCCGGTATGGTGATCGCCGAAGTGCAGCAGCAGCCGGTCAACAATGCGGCCGACCTGCAGAAGCGGCTCGACCAGCTCAAGAAGGACGGCAAGAAGTCGGTGGTGCTGCTGGTGGTGTCACCGGATGGCGATCCGACCTTCGTGGCGCTCGGGCTGCAGTAAGCCCCCGCTTCAGCGCATCGCGTCAAATGGCCGGGCTCGTCCCGGCCATTTTCGTTTGGCTGGCGAGAAAACGCGTGGCCTACCGCTCGACGAACTCGTCTTGCCGATAGCCCTGCATGTACAGGAGCGCCGTCAGATCGGCGTGATCGATACGCGCGGCGGCGGCTTCCGCCACTTTCGGCTTGGCGTGATAGGCAACGCCGAGGCCGGCCTCGACGATCATGTCGAGATCGTTGGCGCCGTCGCCCGTGACCAGCGTATCGTCCTTGGCGAGGCTGCGTGCGCCGCGCAGTTCGAGCAGCGCCGCGCGCTTTGAATCGCGGCCGAAGATCGGCTCGACCACGGTGCCCGCGAGCTTCTCGCCGGCCACTTCCAACGTGTTGGCGCGCGTCTCGTCGAAGCCGATCATGGCGGCGACGCGGCTGGTGAACAGCGTGAAGCCGCCGGAGACGAGGCAGGTATAGGCGCCGTTGGCGCGCATGGTCATCACCAGCGCGCGGGCGCCGGGCGTGAGCGTGATGCGCTCCTTGATCACCTCGTCGATCACCGACAGCGGAATGTCCTTCAGCAGCGCGACCCGCTCGCGCAGGGCCGGCTCGAAGGCGATCTCGCCACGCATGGCGCGTTCGGTGATGCCGGCGACATAAGCCTTCATGCCGGCGTAATCGGCGAGCTCGTCGATGCATTCCTGGCCGATCATGGTGGAGTCCATGTCGGCGAGGAACAGCTTCTTCTTCCGGTTGGCGGCGGGCTGCACGACGACATCGATGCCGGCCAGCAGCGCGCGCAGGCGCTCGGCGAGCGCACGTTGGTCGGCGCCGGCTTCCGCGCTAAAGGGAATATCCGCGGCGGTCGCGTCGGCGAGCCAGACCGGCGCGGCGGCCGTCGGCAGCGCATCGCGGGCGGTTTCGAGCGCCGCGGCCGGCAAGGTGCCGGCGCGGCCGGCGATCAGAGTGGCGACGTGACTGGGGCTTTGAGACATATGCACAAGGACGCGGAATGACGGAGGCCGTGCTTATTGCAGGCCCGACCGCGAGCGGCAAGTCCGCGCTCGCGATGCGTCTTGCCGAGCGCCTGGGCGGTACCGTCGTCAATGCCGATTCCATGCAAGTTTATCGCGACTTGCGCATCATCACCGCGCGGCCGTCGCTTGCGGAAGAGGCACATGTTCCGCATCGGCTGTTCGGCCATGTCGACGCGGCGGAGAATTATTCGGTCGGACGCTGGTGCCGTGACGTGGGGGTCGTGCTGGACGAGGTTCGAGGCGCTGGCCGCATGCCGATCCTGGTCGGCGGCACCGGGCTTTATTTCAAAGCGCTGACGAGCGGGCTCGCGGCGGTGCCCGCCATCCCCGACGATGTGCGCGCCACGGTGCGTGCGCGCATCGTCGCCGAAGGCGCACCAGCCTTACATGCCGAGCTGATGCAGCGCGATCCGGCGACGGCCGGGCGGCTGATGGTCAACGATCGCTCGCGCATCTCGCGCGCGTTGGAGGTGGTGCTGGCGACCGGCCGGCCGTTGTCGGACTGGCATCGCGACGGGCTGCCGCCGCTCGTCGCGGCGGACAAAGCGGTGAAGCTGTTCATCACCTGCGAGCGCGAGGAGCTCGTTCGTCGAATCGAGACGCGCTTTCACGCCATGCTGGCGGCAGGCGCGCTGGACGAAGTGCGAGCGCTCGCGGCGCGCAAACTCGATCCGCTGTTGCCGGCGATGAAAGCGCATGGCGTGCCGTGGCTGATCCGTCACTTGCACGGCGAGATATCGCTCGAAGAGGCGGCCGAAGGCGGCATCATGGATACGCGCCGCTACGCCAAACGTCAGGTGACCTGGTTCCGCAATCAGATGGACGATTGGCCGGCCGTGCGGGCGGAAGATGCGTTCGAACGCGCCCTCCGGGCCCTCAAGTAGTTGTCTCTCGATAAGAGCGCTATCTTACTTTGCCGGGACGCTGCTTTTCTTAATCTACGATAAGTAAATCGAATAACTATTCCGCATCGTCGCATCACGCCGGTATTAAACTGACGTTCAGGTCTTGCCTTCAAATTTCACGCGCAGCCCGTGGGGAAGTGAGCGTCGTCGGTCGTTGAGGCGGCCGGCGGCGGACAGCGCTTGGGGCAGGGGAAGACGTGACATGATTAACCGGCTTTCGGTCAGCGTACTGTTGAAGTCCACGTTCGGGTTGGCGGCAGCAATCATTGCCGTGATGCTGGCGACGGGCGCCTGGAGCTCCTGGGATCGCCTCAAGATCACGAGCAAGATCGTCGACAACGCCGAGGCTTCGACGCATCTGTTCGCGGCCCTGCACAATCTGCGCGTCGACCGCTCGTCCTCGTTCCGCGACCTCAATAACGAGAAGCCGATCGGTTTGAGCCCGCTGCTGCGCACCACGCGCGCGGCGGAGGTTGCCGCCTACGACGCGAGCCTGAAGGCGCTGAAGGCGGTCGAGTTTCCGGCCGGCAGCACGGCCGTTGCCGATCTCGAGCGGTCCATCCGCAAGATGATCGAGCTGCAGAAAGAGTCCGAGCAGGCATTGTCGGTGCCGAAGGCGCAACGCCGTGCCGGCATCGCCGACGAGTATTTCCAGGTGGCGAATACGACTGTCGACCAGCTTGATCGCCTCTCGACCGAGATGGTGCAGGCGATCAAGCTGAAAGATGCGTTCGTCGATCAGGTGATGCAGCTCAAGCAGCTGGCCTGGACGATGCGCGAGAACGCCGGCGACGCCGCCGTGTTCGTCTCGAACGCGCTGGTCGGCCGCTTCGCGCCCGACGTCCTGTCGCAGTATCAGGTCAGTATCGGTAAGTCGAAGGTCGCCTTGGCGACGATCGAGGACTTCGCCGCCGGCCTGCCGCTGCCAGCGCGTTTCAATGAAACGCTGCAGAAGGCGAAAGCCGATTATCTGGGGCCCGATTATGCGGCGCGGCAGATTGCGGTCTTGAAGGCGGTAAGCGCCGGCGAGAAGGTCAACGTCGACCCGTCGAGCTGGGTGCCGGAATCGGTCGCCAAGCTCTCCGTCCTGCTTCAGGTCGCGGAGATTTCGCTGCAGGCCGCCAAGGATTACGCCACCGAGCAGAATGCGCAGGCGCGGCGTAATCTCTTCATTCAGCTTGGCCTCCTGGCGGTGGCCATCGCGGTCAGCGTCTCGATGATGCTGATGATCACGCGCCGCATCGCCAATCCGCTGGTCATGGTGCAGAAGGTGATGGTGCAGATCGCCGGCGGCGATTTCAACGTCGCCCTGCCGAAGACCGACCGCAAGGACGAGATCGGTCAGATCATCACCGCGGCCAACGAAATGGTCGGTCAGGTCAGTGCGACCATCACCAACATCAAGGCGTCGGCGCGAGAGGTGACCAACGCCTCGAGCGAAATTGCACTGGCGACCACCGATCTGTCGCAACGGACGGAAGAACAGGCGGCGAGCCTGGAAGAGACTTCGGCTTCGATGGAGGAGATCTCCGCGACGGTGCGCAAGAATGCTGAGAACGCACAGCGCGCGCAGCAGTCGGCCCTCGGCACCCAGAAGGTCGCCGACAGAGGCGGCGCGGTGGCGGGCAAAGCCGTTCAGGCGATGGCGCGCATCGAGGAGTCGTCGGGCAAGATCGCCGACATCATCGGTGTCATCGACGAGATCGCGCGGCAGACCAACCTTCTCGCGCTCAACGCCGCGGTCGAGGCGGCGCGTGCGGGCGAAGCCGGTCGCGGCTTCGCTGTCGTGGCGACCGAAGTGCGCAGCCTGGCGCAGCGTTCGTCGCAGGCCGCCAAGGATATCGCCGAGCTGATCACCAACAGCGGCAGCCAGGTGAAGGAAGGCGTGGGCCTTGTGAACGAGGCCGGCAACGCACTGAACGAGATCGTCGACTCGATCCGCGAAGTCGCGGCGCTCGTCTCCGACATTGCCACGGCCAGCGTCGAGCAGGCGCAGGGGCTCGAGGAGGTCGGCAAGGCGCTGGCGCAGATGGATGAGGTCACGCAGCGCAACTCGGCCTTGGTCGAGGAGAACGCGGCGACCGCGCAGACGCTCGAGCAGCAGGCGAAGTCGATGGACGAGCAGGTCGCCTACTTCAAGACCGAAGAAACGTCGGCGGCCGCCCCGCGCGCGAGCAATACGGCACCAGCCCGGACCCCGAAGGCGAAGCCGCAGGCGATGCCGGCGCGGACTGCAGCCTAATTATTTACCAGGAATCGACGTACTTAACAGCCGATCCGCAGCGAAACGATCACGTTCGCCGCGGATCGGCCCGTTGTTAAAGAGGTATTCAGAAACCTAGGCCACTTTCATCCTGAGCAAGCGGGTGACGCGTCGTCTCCCGTGGTCCCCCAGCCGCCGGGCCTCTCGAGCGATGGAAGAGAAGATGGTCAACCGCATCTCGGTCAACGCGCTGCTGAAATCGGCCTTCGGGTTGATCCTGGCGGCGCTGATCGTCACGCTGACGATCGGCGCATGGGATTCGTGGGGCCGCTTACAGAGCGCCCGCAGGATCGCCGTGTCGGCCGAGGCCTCAGCCTATCTGTTCACAGCCCTGCACAATCTGCGGGTGGACCGCTCCTTCTCGCAGAACGCTCTCAAGAGAGAGGGCATCACCGACTTGAACGACGTCGTACGCGAGGCCCGCCGTGCCGAGCTGCCGGCTCTCAAGGCGGGCGTCGCTGCGCTCGAAGGCGTCGACATGCCGGGCGGCAAAGAGGCAGTCGCGGCCCTGCGCGCCGGCACCGAGCAACTCATCGCCCTGCACAAAGAGTTCGACAGCGCGGTGAACATGCCGCGGGCGCAACGCCGCGCCACTCTCGGCGCCGACATCGCCAAGGCGACGTCGTCGTTGATGGATCGCCTCGTCACCGTGTCCAACCAGATCTCGCAGCACATCAAGCTGCAGGATCCGTACATCGATCAACTGATGCAGCTGAAGCAGCTCGGCTGGGTGCTGCGCAATGCCGCCGGTGACACCAACCTGGTCGTGAGCATGGCCAGTCCCAACCAGATCTATGACGAGACGATGCAGCGCTATGCCGGCAGCCTGGCGAACGCCAAACTGGCTTACGCGACCATCGAGGATTTCGCCGCCGGTCTGCCGTTGCCGCCGGTTTTCCGTGACTACATGCAGCAGGTGAAGCGGGACTTCTTCGAAGGCGACTTCAACGCCAAACAAATGAGCATCCTTCAGACGGTCCTCACCGGCCAGAAGTTGGATGTCGACATGGTGGCCTGGAACCGGCGCGCGACGGACTCGCAGAAGGGAACGCTGCAGATCGCCGAGACCGCGCTCGATATCGCGAAGGCCCATTCCGCGCGGATGAGCGCCGCGGCGCAAAACAGCCTGTTCGTGCAGCTCGGTGTCCTTCTCGTGGCCGTCGTGATCGGGGCGGCGACGATGCTGACGATCACACGCCGCATCACCAATCCGTTGATCATGGTGCAGAAGGTGATGGTGCAGATCGCCGGCGGCGACTTCCAGGCGGCGCTGCCCAAGTCCGACCGCAAGGACGAGATCGGCCAGATCATCACCGCGGTGAACGAGATGGTGGAGCAGGTCAGCGCGACGATCGCCAGCATCAAGGCCTCGGCGCGTGAAGTGACCAATGCCTCGAGCGAGATCGCCTCGGCGACCTCAGACCTGTCGCAGCGCACGGAAGAACAGGCGGCCAGTCTGGAAGAGACCTCCGCCTCGATGGAAGAAATTTCGGCGACTGTGCGCAAGAACGCCGAGAATGCGCAACGCGCGCAGAACTCGGCGCTTGCAACGCAGAAGGTGGCCGATCAGGGCGGCGAGGTGGCCGGCCGCGCGGTCCAGGCGATGGCGCGCATCGAGGAATCGTCGGGCAAGATCGCCGACATCATCGGCGTCATCGATGAGATCGCGCGCCAGACCAACCTGCTCGCGCTCAATGCCGCGGTCGAAGCGGCGCGTGCCGGCGAAGCCGGTCGCGGCTTCGCCGTGGTGGCCACCGAAGTGCGCAGCCTGGCGCAGCGCTCGTCCCAGGCGGCCAAGGATATCGCGGAGCTGATCACCAACAGCGGCAGTCAGGTGAAGGAAGGCGTGGATCTCGTCAATCAGGCGGGCAAAGCGCTCAACGGCATCGTCGAGTCGATCCGCGAGGTGGCGGCCCTCGTTTCCGACATCGCCACGGCTAGCGCCGAACAGGCGCAGGGCCTTGAGGAAGTCGGCAAAGCGTTGGCCCAGATGGACGAGGCGACCCAGCGAAACTCGGCGCTGGTCGAGGAGAATGCGGCGACCGCGCAGACGCTCGAACTGCAGGCCAAGGCCATGGACGAGCAGGTCGGCTACTTCCGGACGGAGGAAGCCGCGTCGGCAGCCCTATACGAACCGGAGCGCGCGTCTCCGGTGCGATCGAAGAAGGAACTGAAGGCCTCGGCCCTGCCGGCCGCGGCCTGATCGGATCTATGGCGTTTTGCGTAATGCCGTCCTCTCCGCGGGACGGGGACGAAAAGTAGGAATGCGACGATGCTCAATCGGTTATCGGTTAGTGTGCTGCTCAAGTCGGTGGTCGGTCTCTTGGCTGGCGCCATCATCTTGACGCTCGCCATCGGATCTTGGAATTCCTGGAACAGGCTCCGCAATGCCGAGCGCAATGCGCAGGTCGCCGAGGTTTCGATCGACCTGTTCGCTGGATCGCACACCACGCGCCTCGATCGCACGACGACCTACCGCGACCTGCAGGCCGACAACGCCATCGGCGTGTCGCCGATCCTGCGCGACATCCGCACCAAGCAGATGACCGCGCTAAGATCGAGCCTTGTCATGCTCAAGCGGATCGCGCTTCCGGTCGAAGGCACGCGCGATGTCGCGACCTTCGAAGAGGCGCTCAACAAGATGGCGGCGCTGCAACAGGAATCGGCCGCCGCTCTGGCTCAACCGAAATCGGCGCGCCGGGCCGGCCTGGCGGACGAATACGTCAAGCAGGGCATTGCGCTTTCCAGCTTGCTCGACAAAGTGACCGCCAATCTCGTCAATCTGGTGAAGCTTGACGATGCCTACATCGATCAGCTGATCCAGCTCAAGGAATTGGCCTGGATCGCCCGCAACAAAGGCGGCGATGCTTCGACGATGATTTCCAATGCCGTCAGCGGTCTGCCGATGCCGCCGGACACGTTGCTCCGATACTCCGCCGATATGGCGCGCGTCGAGACGGCCTGGTCGGCTCTCGGCTCGTTCTCCAGCGGTCTGTCCATGCCGCCGCGCTTCATCCAGGCCGTGCAGAAGGCGCAGGACGAGTTCTTCTCACGCGATAACCTGACGCTCCGGCTAAATGTCCTGACCAAGGCGTTGGCGAAGGAAAAATTGGATATGACGCCGCAAGAGTGGTTGCGCTCGTCGGTCGGCAAGCTGCTGACGCTGCTGGGTGTTGCCGAGGCGGCCCTCGACACCGCGAAGGAACATGCGATTGCCCAAAGCGCGCGGGCGCAGCGCAACCTCGTGATGCAGCTCAGCCTGCTGATCGTCGCCATCGCCGTGAGCGCGATCGTGATGATGATGATCACCCGGCGGATCACCAGACCGCTCGGTCTCGTGCAGCAAGCCGTAGCAAAGGTGGCGCAGGGCGACTTCACGGCCAGCTTGTCCGAGACAAAGCGCAAGGACGAGATCGGCCAGATCATCAACGCGGTGAACGAAATGGTCGGCCAGGTCAGTGCGACCATCGCCAACATCAAGGCGTCGGCGCGCGAGGTGACCAACGCGTCGAGCGAGATCGCGCTCGCGACCACCGACCTGTCGCAGCGGACCGAAGAGCAGGCGGCCAGCCTGGAGGAGACCTCCGCTTCGATGGAGGAAATCTCGTCGACCGTCCGCAAGAACGCCGAGAACGCGCAACGCGCGCAGAACTCGGCGCTCGCGACGCAGAAAGTCGCCGACCACGGCGGCGCGGTGGCCGGCCGCGCGGTCCAGGCCATGTCTCGCATTGAGGAATCGTCGGGCAAGATCGCCGACATCATCGGCGTCATCGACGAGATCGCGCGGCAGACCAACCTGCTGGCGCTCAATGCCGCCGTCGAGGCCGCGCGGGCCGGTGAGGCGGGTCGCGGCTTCGCTGTCGTGGCGACCGAAGTGCGCAGCCTGGCGCAACGCTCGTCCCAGGCGGCCAAGGATATCGCCGAACTCATCACCAACAGCGGCAGCCAGGTGAAGGAGGGCGTCGAACTCGTGAACGAGGCCGGTAACGCGCTCAACGGCATCGTCGACTCCATCCGCGAGGTGGCGGCGCTCGTCTCCGACATCGCCACCGCCAGCGCCGAGCAGGCGCAGGGCCTCGAGGAGGTCGGCAAGGCGTTGGCGCAGATGGACGAGGTCACGCAGCGCAACTCGGCCCTCGTCGAAGAGAATGCGGCAACCGCGCAGACGCTCGAACAGCAGGCCAAGGTGATGGACGAGCAGGTCGGCTACTTCCGGACGGAAGATGGGATTGCGGCGGACGAACGGGTCGCGGCAACCCCGCGCCGGTCGGCTCAACCCGACATGCGCCCGGTCCAGGCTTCGGTCGTCAGGACGGCCGCATAAGCGGACGTCGATACCGTAGTGCTGAATGCTAATCTGGAGCAACCAAGCTCGCTAACAAGTTTGGAAGCGAGCGCTCCGCTCATTTAAAGTTGCATTCAGGAGTTTTGTTCACTGTTCACCATTCAATGAGCGCCGAACGCGGCGTTCGTAGCCCCTGAGCAATGCGCTCTTGAGAGCGAATGGTGGATGAGAGAATGATCAATCGCGTCTCGGTCAATGCCCTACTGAAATCGGTCTTCGGCCTGATGGCGGCCGCCGTTATCGGCGTGCTCGCCGTCGGGGCCTGGAATTCCTGGGGGAGCCTGCGGGCCGCTACCCGCATCGCCAACAATGCCGAAGCCTCGGCTTACCTTTTCACGGCGCTGCACAATCTGCGCGTCGATCGCGCCTTCACGGTGCGCGCCTTGCAGACCGACGCAACGGGCGGCTTCAGCGCGATGGTGCGCAATTCGCGCGCGGCCGAGCTGGCGGCACTCAGCACGGGTCTCGACGTGTTGCGGCGGGTCGAATTCCCGGCCGGCAGCACGGCCGTTGCCGATCTGCAGGCGCAGGTCAACAAGCTGATCGCCCTGCACAAGGAGTCCGACGCGGCGGTGATGCAGCCGAAGTCCGCCCGGCCGGCCGCGCTTGCCGACGAGTTCTTCAAATCGCTCACCGCGCTGATGGAGACGCTGGACAAGGTGTCGTCGCAGATGGCGCATCTGGTCAAGCTGCAGGACTCCTTCATCGACCAGCTCATGCAGTTGAAGCAGCTCGCCTGGATCATGCGTAACGGCGCGGGCGATACGGCCGCGCTCGTCACCAATAATTGGGACGGGCAGCAGGCCGGGGACGTCATGAACAAGTACTTCGGCTATCTGGCCCAGGCGACGACGGCGATGGCGGCCATCGAGGACTTTGCGGTCGGTCTGCCGCTGCCGCCGAGCTTCGGCGAGGCCCTGCAGCGCGGCAAGAAAGAGTTCTTTACCGACTATCCGGCCGAACAGCAGCGCGTCCTCAGGGCCGTCCTTTCCGGCCAGAAGACGGGCATCGACTCCGCCGCATGGGATCAGACGGCCGTCGCCAAGCTGGGCTTCCTGCTGCGCATCGCCGAGAATGCGTTGCAGGTCGCACGCGACTATTCGGCCGATCTGTATACGCGGGCTCAGCGTGACCTGATCATCCAGCTAAGTCTGCTGGTGATCGCCACGGGAGTCAGCGTCATGATGCTGCTGGTGATCACGCGCCGCATCGCCAATCCGCTCCTCATGGTGCAGAAGGTGATGGTGCAGATCGCCGGTGGCGATTTCAACGTCGCGTTGCCCAAGACCGAGCGCAAGGACGAGATCGGGCAGATCATCACCGCCGTAAACGAAATGGTGGGTCAGGTCGGCGCGACCATCAGCAATATCAGGTCGTCGGCGCGCGAGGTGACCAACGCGTCGAGCGAGATCGCGCTGGCGACCACCGATCTGTCGCAGCGGACGGAAGAGCAGGCGGCGAGCCTGGAAGAGACCTCCGCCTCGATGGAGGAGATCTCCGCGACGGTGCGTAAGAATGCCGAGAACGCGCAGCGCGCGCAGCAATCGGCGCTGAGCACGCAGAAGGTCGCCGACAAGGGCGGCGCGGTGGCGGGCCAGGCGGTGCAGGCGATGGCGCGCATCGAGGAGTCGTCGGGCAAGATCGCCGACATCATCGGTGTCATCGACGAGATCGCGCGGCAGACCAACCTTCTCGCGCTCAACGCCGCGGTCGAGGCGGCGCGTGCGGGCGAAGCCGGTCGCGGCTTCGCTGTCGTGGCGACCGAAGTGCGCAGCCTGGCGCAGCGCTCGTCGCAGGCGGCCAAGGATATCGCCGAGCTGATCACCAACAGCGGCAGCCAGGTGAAGGAAGGCGTGGGCCTTGTGAACGAGGCCGGCAACGCACTGAACGAGATCGTCGACTCGATCCGCGAGGTCGCGGCGCTCGTCTCCGACATCGCCACCGCCAGCGCCGAGCAGGCGCAGGGCCTCGAGGAGGTCGGCAAGGCTCTGGCGCAGATGGACGAGGTCACGCAGCGCAACTCGGCGCTGGTGGAAGAGAACGCCGCCACCGCGCAAACGCTCGAGCAGCAGGCGAAGTCGATGGACGAGCAGGTCGCCTATTTCCGCACGGAGGAGGCGTCCGATGCGCCGGCTGCCCGCGCGGCTCGGCCGCGCAAGGCGAAAGCCGTCGAACCGGCGCGCGCCGCCGCGGCCGCCTAAGCTTCAGCAGAGCCTCACATCGAAACGGCGCCCGTGGGGCGCCGTTTTTCGTTGTGGTTATAGCGATTAACCTGCGCCTCCGGTCATTCCCGCCACCTATAGCGCGCAAGTCGGCTACAGCCGACTTGCGATGGGAATCCTGCGCGGCATTTGAAATATCGGTGCTTTTGGCCCCTGGGCCCCCGCTTTCGCGGGGGCGAGCGGACCGCGAGGCGATTCCAGCTAAACGAGATACGCTCTAGCTCGCGTGGCGGAAGAGCAACTCGTAGAAGGCGACGAAGACCTCGACGACGATGAGCAGGATGATCGTCGCTTCCAGCCGCACGCTGCGCTCGGTGTCGATGATGTCGGTCAATGCGCGTCCGGTCTCGTCGATGACGCGTAGTTTGCGCGCCAGATTGATCGAGCGTTCCTTGATCTCGTATTCGTCGACGAGGCGCGCATGGAGACGCTCGAGCTGCGGGTGGTCCCAGAGGACGTCCGGCTTCTCCTCGACTTCGATACGCCCCGACAAGCGATGGTGCACCAGCAGAGCCTGGCCGATCGTGCGCAGCATCTGCCGTCGGTTGGATGGGAAGCGGCCGCGCTTGGCGAGTTCGGCGGCAAACGGTTCGGTGACCTCGAACACGCGGCTCACCTCGCGTTCGTCGCGGGCGAGGGCGACGTTCTTGGCCAGCACGTCGGCGATCACGAGCAGCCGTGGTGCCGAGAGATCGCGGACGCTGAGAGGGCCGCCCGGGGTGATCTGGTCTTCCTGGTCGGGATTGATCTCGATGACCGTGCTTTCGCTGTCGGCCCGCGAGAGCGGACCGATGACCCGGGGCTGCAGCCCGCGCACCAGTTCGTCCTCCTGCACCGGAGTCAGCCCGATCAGTACGACGATGCCGTACCGGAACAGCACGACGTAGCCACCATGGGCCCGGAACGCGAGCGGGGCGGTGGAAATGACGTCGCTCCGTTCCAGGTTGGCCGTGTCGAGCCGCTCGCCGAGCAGCAGCGCGCGGGCCGTGAGCCGGGTGCCGGTCGGGGCCGCGGCGGGGGCAATAGAGGGGGTCTGCAAAACGGTCATGGGGTATCCAAAATGTGATGCAAGCAGCCTAGAGATATGGTCCGACGGGCTGGCCGGGCAGGGGC
This sequence comes from Pseudolabrys taiwanensis, assembly GCF_003367395.1. NCBI lineage: Bacteria > Pseudomonadati > Pseudomonadota > Alphaproteobacteria > Hyphomicrobiales > Xanthobacteraceae > Pseudolabrys > Pseudolabrys taiwanensis. The sequence goes on from NZ_CP031417.1 coordinate 5,403,996, forward strand.
ATTTTCCGGCAAAGTGTGACTTGACCCGAAGATATGACCTTACTATAACGCGCAATGAAAATGCGGCGAGGAACTATGTTGCGCAATATTCTTATCGTAGTAGCGGTTCGGACGCCCCTGGCAATGGCCTGAGAAGGTCAGCAGGGAAGCGTCCGGACATGGCCCTTTACGGGCCTTTTTTATTGCCGCCGCGATACGGGACGATCGGAAGGACGAGGACGATGACAAAGGAAATGACCGGCGCCGAAATGGTCATCCAGGCGATGGCCGATCAGGGCGTGCAGCACCTGTTCGGCTACCCGGGCGGCGCGGTGCTGCCGATCTACGACGCGCTGTTCGCGCAGGACAAAGTCAAGCACATCCTCGTCCGCCACGAGCAGGGCGCCGTGCATGCGGCCGAAGGCTATGCGCGCTCGACCGGCAAGGTCGGCTGCGTGCTGGTCACCTCCGGCCCCGGCGCGACCAATGCGGTCACCGGTCTCACCGACGCGCTGATGGACTCGATCCCGATCGTCTGCATCACCGGCCAGGTGCCGACGCATCTCATCGGCAACGATGCGTTCCAGGAAGCCGACACCGTCGGCATCACGCGCCCGTGCACCAAGCACAATTACCTGGTCAAGCGCATCGAAGACCTGCCGCGCATCCTGCACGAGGCCTTTCATATCGCCGCGAGCGGCCGTCCAGGTCCCGTCGTCATCGATATTCCGAAGGACGTGCAGTTCGCCAAAGGCACCTACGCCAAGCCGAAGGATTTCCCGCACACCGGCTACAAGCCGCCGGTGAAAGGCGACCTCGGCCGCATCAAGGAAGCGGTCGAGTTGATGGCGCACGCCAAGCGCCCGGTGTTCTATACCGGCGGCGGCGTCATCAATTCCGGCAAGGTCGCCAGCGATCTCCTGCGCGAACTGGTGAAGCTCACCGGCTTCCCGATCACCTCGACGCTGATGGGCCTCGGCGCCTATCCGGCAGCCGATCCGCAGTGGCTCGGCATGCTGGGCATGCACGGTACGCTCGAGGCGAACATGGTCATGCACGATTGCGACGTGATGATCTGCGTCGGCGCGCGCTTCGACGATCGTATTACGGGCCGGCTGGATGCTTTCTCCCCCGGCTCGAAGAAGATCCATATCGATATCGATCCGTCGTCGATCAACAAGAACGTCAAGGCCGACATTCCGATCATCGGCGACTGCGCGCACGTCCTGGAAGACATGGTGCGGCTGTGGCGCACCGGCGCGAAGCAGGTCGACAAGAAAGTGCTGTCGATGTGGTGGACGCAGATCGACAAGTGGCGCGCACGCAAGTCGCTCGCCTACCGGCCGTCAAACGAGGTGATCAAGCCGCAATACGCTATCCAGCGGCTGTTCGAGCTAACCAAGGATCGCGACACCTACATCACGACCGAAGTCGGTCAGCATCAGATGTGGGCGGCGCAGTTCTATCACTTCCAGGAGCCGAACCGCTGGATGACGTCGGGCGGCCTCGGCACCATGGGCTATGGTCTGCCGGCTTCGGTCGGCGTGCAGCTTGCGCATCCGAAGTCGCTGGTCATCGACATTGCCGGCGAAGCCTCGGTGCAGATGACGATGCAGGAGTTGTCGACGGCGGTGCAATACCGCCTGCCGATCAAGATCTTCATCCTCAACAACGGCTACATGGGCATGGTGCGGCAGTGGCAGGAATTGCTGCATGGCGGGCGTTATTCGGAAAGCTATTCCGAGGCGCTGCCGGACTTCGTCAAGCTGGCCGACGCCATGCATGCGGTCGGCATCCGTTGCGAGAAGCCGGGCGACCTCGACCATGCGATCAAGGAAATGATCGATGTCGACCGGCCGGTGCTGTTCGACTGCATCGTCGATCCGGCCGAGAACTGCTTCCCGATGATTCCGTCGGGTCGCGCGCACAACGAAATGCTGCTCGGTGATGCCGGCGTCGCGCTCGAAGACGCGATTACCGAAGAAGGCAAGATGCTGGTGTAGACGCTGTGTGAACGTTGATGTGACCCCACACTCGGCGTCATGCGCGGGCATAGCCCGTCGGAAGACGGACGTGAACGCCCTTACGCCCCGCGCATCAATGATGAAGAACGACGAATTAAGGCCTTAGGTAAGGCTGTCTTAGCGGAAATGCCTCATGGATTGCCGGGTCAAGCCCGGCAATGACGGGCCTTGGAATCGGATCATACTCATGAACGCTCCGACGACGACCTCTCACTACCCCACCGCGCCGACGGCGCAGAAGCCGGAGAGCCATACGCTCTCGGTGCTGGTCGACAACGAACCGGGCGTGCTCGCGCGCGTGATCGGGCTGTTCTCGGGCCGCGGCTACAACATCGAGTCGCTCACGGTGTCGGAGACCGAGCATCAGAAGCACTTGTCGCTTATTACCATCGTCACCACGGGCACGCCGATGGTGATCGAGCAGATCAAGAACCAGCTCGAGCGCCTGGTGCCGATCCATCGCGTGGTCGATATGACGCTCAACGGCACGTCGATCGAGCGCGAGCTCGCCATGGTCAAGGTGCGCGGCAAGGGCGACAACCGCGTCGAGGCGCTGCGCCTCGCCGATGCGTTCCGTGCGCGCGTCATCGACGCCACGACCGAGAGCTTCGTGTTCGAGATCACCGGCAAGAGCGACAAGATCGAGCAGTTCATCGAACTGATGCTGCCGCTCGGCCTCGTCGAGGTGGCGCGCACCGGCATCGCCGCGATCAAGCGGGGCCCGGACGGGTTGTAAATGCCTTATGACCTTTTCGTCGCGCTGGTCGTTTTCGCCTTCGTCATGGCGATGACGCCCGGGCCGAACAACATCATGCTGACGGCCTCGGGCGTGAACTTCGGTTTCGCCCGCACGGTGCCGCACATGAGCGGCGTGACGATCGGTTTCCTCATCCTCGTTGCGGCCTGCGCGGCCGGGCTCGGGCTCGTGTTTACGGCGGTGCCGGTGCTTCAGATCGTGCTGAAGGTCGCGGGCGGCGCTTACATGCTGTGGCTCGCCTGGAAGGTGGCGAATGCCAAGCCATCCGATCGCGACGCCGAAACGGCGGGTGAGCCCTTGACCTTCCTGCAAGCGGCCGCCTTTCAGTGGGTGAACCCGAAGGGCGTGCTCGCCGCGCTGAGCGGCATCGCGCTGTTCATGCGGCCGGATCACGCATTGACCGATTTCGCCATCATGGCGACGGTGTACGGCGTCGCCACCTTGGCCTCTGTGACGGTCTGGACGGGCTTTGGTGTTGCGCTGCGAAAGCTGCTCGGCAATCCGCGCCACGCGCGCATCTTCAACATCGCCATGGGGCTGCTGCTGGTCGCCAGCATCGTGCCCATGGTCACGTGAGAATCCGCCATGGGACTGACGCTGCTCGCCATTCCGTTCATCCTCCTCGGTATATTCGTGCGCCCTTACGCCGAGGGCGCGGAGCGCTGCTTCAAGATCGAGCTTTTGAGCAAATCCGCCTACTGCTTCGAGCAGGCCTCCTACATGCCGGAGATCGTCAAATACGGCTGCATGGCGGTGGGGCTGGCGCTGATCTATGCCGGGCGGCGGCAGATCAAGCAGGCGCGCGGGGAGTAGGAATGCGGCCGAGGGGCTTGCCCCCGCTCCCGGAGCAACTTAGAAGCACCGCAGCGCCAGGGCAATTTTTCAAGTAAACATGGGCTGAACGAAGGATAAAACGACCATGCGTGTCTACTATGATCGCGACGCCGATCTGAACCTGATCAAGGGCAAGAAGGTGGCCGTCGTCGGCTACGGCAGCCAGGGCCATGCCCATGCGCTCAACATGCGCGATTCCGGCGTCAAGGAAGTCGTGATCGCCCTGCGCAAGGGCTCGGCCTCGGCGAAGAAGGCCGAAGGCGAGAAGTTCAAGGTGATGGAAGTCGCCGAGGCGGCGAAGTGGGCGGACGTCGTGATGATGCTCACGCCGGACGAACTGCAGGGCGACATCTATCGCGATCACCTGCATGCCAACATGAAGAACGGCGCGGCGCTCTTGTTCGCGCACGGCCTCAACGTGCACTTCAACCTGATCGAGCCGCGCGCCGACATCGACGTGCTGATGGTCGCGCCGAAGGGCCCGGGCCACACCGTGCGCGGCGAATATCAGCGCGGCGCCGGCGTGCCGTGCCTCATCGCGATCCACAAGGACGCGTCGGGCAATGCGCATGACCTCGGCCTCTCTTACGCGTCGGCGATCGGCGGCGGCCGCGCCGGCATCATCGAGACGACGTTCAAGGAAGAGTGCGAGACCGACCTGTTCGGCGAACAGGCCGTGCTCTGCGGCGGCGTGGTCGAGTTGATGAAGGCCGGCTACGAGACCTTGTGCGAAGCCGGTTACGCGCCGGAGATGGCGTACTTCGAGTGCATCCACGAGATGAAGCTGATCGTCGATCTGATCTACCAGGGCGGCATCGCCAACATGAACTACTCGGTGTCGAACACCGCCGAGTACGGCGAATACGTCACCGGCCCGCGCATCATCACGGCCGAGACCAAGGCGGAGATGAAGCGCGTGCTCGACGACATCCAGTCGGGCCGTTTCACCCGCGACTGGATGCTCGAGAACAAGGTCAACCAGACCTCGTTCAAGGCGACGCGCGCCAAGCTCGCCGAGCACTCGGTCGAGCAGGTCGGCGCCAAGCTGCGCGAGATGATGCCCTGGATCAAGCAGGGCGCGCTGGTCGACAAGTCGAAGAACTGATGTCTGTGCTGCGCATTGCAGCCTTTGCAGCGGCCGCCCTCACCGGGGCGGCCGTTTGCGCATCGGCACAGGAGCAAAGCGCCCCCGAGCCGGGATGTGACGGCTCGACCTACGAGATGGTCGAGTGCCTGAAGGGCAAGACGGCGCAGTGGGACAAGCGTCTGAACGCGGCCTACAAGAGCGCGCTCGATGCCGCGCAAGGCAAGCAGCGTGAGCAACTCCGCACGGCGCAGCGGCTGTGGCTGCAATACCGCGATGCCAATTGCCTTTATTACGGTTTGGGCGAGGGCACGATCGCCCGCATCGAGGCCGGCGATTGCATGCTGCGGATGACCAAGTCCCGCGCGCTGGAGCTCGAGGGCAAGGACGAGGGCAACTGAGATCCGTCAGGCCCGGCACATGACCGGGCATAAGGCCGACGCTAGCGGCTGGTGCGCCGCGTCTCAATTCTTTGCCACAGCGCCTGCGCCACATCTTCCGCCGTCGTGCCGCCATTCGAGGCCTCGGCATTCGCCTTGCGCATCGTCTCGACATCGATGGCGCCGATGAGCGGCTTCAACGCAGCGATCAGCTTCCGGTCATTCGCGCGCTTGGGCGACAGCAGCAGGATCGCGTCATACGGCGGGATGACGTGCTTGACGTCCTCGAGCACAACGAGGTCATTGGTCGCGACCCGGCCGTCGCTGGTGTAGGCGGAAATCACGTCGGCCTCGCCGGCGGCGATCGCCGGATACATGAACTCGGCCTGCAGCGCGAGGCGTGAGCGGAAGCTCAGGCCGTAGGTCTCCCGCAACGCCTTCCATTCCGGGCGGCCGAAGAATTCGTAGTCGCTGGCGATCGTGAGGTTGCCGGCATGGGCGGCGAGATCGGCGATGGTGCGAATGCCGAGTTGTTCCGCTTTGTCGCGGCGCATCGCCAGGGCATAGGCGTTCTCAAAGCCGAGGTTGCCGAGCAGACGCACGCCATAGGTCGCTTTCAGCCACTGCCGCAGGGCATCCAAGACTTTGCCGCGCGAGGGAACATCGTCGCGGTGCATGCGATTGGTCCAGATCGTGCCGGAGTAGTCGACGGCGACGTCGATCTCGTTGTTCGCCAGCGCGTCGAACAACACATTGGAGCCCAATCCCTGCCGCGTTTCGGCGGAGAGGCCGGCCGCCGCGAGGCGCTGGTCGATGAGCGCGGCGAGCACGTATTGCTCGGTGAACGTCTTGGCGCCGACGACGTAAGTCGCATGCGGCCGTGCGTAGCCGGGAAGGAGGGCCGCGACTGTCAGCGCGACGAGGCCGGCCGCACCGCCGAGGATGGGCAAAACCATGCGCCGCCCGGCGCCGAACTGGATGAGCGCAAGAAGCTGGTCGACCGCGAGCGCCAGCACGGCGGCCGCGACGCAGCCGAACACGACGAACACCCAGTTCTGCGTTTGCAGGCCGGTGAAGATGTAATTGCCGAGGCTCGTCTGGCCGATCGGCGTCGACAGCGTCGCGGTGCCGATGACCCACACGGCGGCGGTGCGGATGCCGGCCATGATCACCGGCAGCGCCAGCGGCAATTCGATCTCGCTCAAGATCCGGCGCGGACTCATACCGATCACCCGCGCGGCCTCGCGGTAACGCGGGTCGAGCCCCTGCAGGCCCGTCACCGTATTCCGCAGAACCGGCAGCATTGCGTAAAGCGCTAGCGCCAGGACCGAGGGCAGAAAGCCCAGGGCCGAGAAACCGAGGCCAAACACCCGCTCGGCGAGCGCCGAGAGCGCGAGCAGCACGGGATAGAACAGCGCCAGCAAAGCGAGGCCGGGGATGGTCTGTACCACGCTCGCAACGGCGAGCAGCACGCCACGCAAAAGCGGTCGACGGATCGACAGGAAGGCCAGCGGCAGACTGACGGCAAGGCCAAGGGCGAGCGCGGTGACGCTTACGAGTACATGGCCGCCCAGATAGTCGGGCAGCCGTGCAAGCGCCTCCGCAAGGCGAGGGTCGAGGTTCATTGCGTCCATCATGACCGGGTTTGCAACGAGCGAGCAAGCCGCTAGGTTGCCCGCGTCACGGGAGTTCGGTCGGGAATGGTGAGCCAGACGACAAGCGGCGCAGCGGCTGTCGCATTGAACGAGGTCGACGTCGCTTTCCGCCTGGCGCAAGGCGGCACCTATCGCGCGGTCGAGCGTGCGACGCTCACGGTGGCCGATGGCGAGTTCGTCGCCATTGTCGGCCCGACCGGGTGCGGCAAGTCGACGCTTCTCAACATCGCCGCCGGCTTGCTGACGCCCTTCGCCGGGCAGGTGGAAGTGTTCGGCGCGTCGCTGTCCGGCCTCAACCATCAGGCCGGCTATCTCTTCCAGGCCGATGCGCTGTTCCCTTGGAAGACCGCGCTCGAGAATGTCGCCATCGGGCCCGAAACCGCCGGCACGCCCGCGAGCGAGGCGAGGCCGCGCGCGCGCGAGTGGCTCAAGCGCGTCGGGCTGGGCGCTTTCGCCGACCGTTATCCGCACATGCTCTCGGGCGGCCAGCGCAAGCGCGTCGGTCTGGCGCAAGTGCTGATCCGCGATCCCAAGATCCTGCTGATGGACGAGCCGTTCGGCCCGCTCGATGCCCAGACGCGGCAGATCATGGGCAACCTGCTGCTCGATCTCTGGAGCGCCGACCGCAAGGCGGTTCTGTTCGTCACGCACGATCTGGAGGAGGCGATCGCTTTGTCCGACCGGGTGGTGATCATGTCGGCGGGGCCGTCGGCACGGATCATCGGCGACTGGCGCGTGACGCTGCCGCGCCCGCGCGATATCTCCGAAATCAAGCTCGACCCCGCCTTCCACCAATTGCACCGCGACATCTGGCACACGCTGAAGGCCGAGGTCGTGAAGGGCTACGCGCAGACGGAGGGGGCGTGATCATGTCGCGGCTGACGCTTCTCGTTCTTCAAATCCTCGTCGCCGTCGTCACCGTCGCGCTGTGGCACGGGCTCACCACCTATCCGATCTTCGGCAAGATCCTGTTGCCGCCGTTCTTCTTCTCGACGCCGGTCGACGTCGCCAAACAGGTCGTCGACTGGTTCGTCTCCGGCGTGATCTGGAAGCATCTCTGGGTCACGTTGAGCGAGTCGATCCTTGCCTTCGTGCTGGGTTCGATCGGCGGCGTGCTGGTCGGCTTCTGGTTCGCCCGCCAGCCAAGGACGGCCGCCGTGTTCGATCCTTATGTGAAGATGGTCAACGCGCTGCCGCGCGTCGTACTCGCGCCGATCTTCACGCTCTGGTTCGGCCTCGGCATCTGGTCGAAGGTCGCGCTCGGCATCACGCTGGTGTTCTTCATCGTGTTCTTCAACGTCTATCAAGGCGTCAAGGAAGTGAGCCCGACCGTGCTCGCCAACGGCCGCATGCTCGGCATGAACGAGCGCCAGCTCATGCGTCATGTCTATTGGCCGTCGGCGATGTCCTGGATGTTCTCCTCGTTGCACACGTCGGTGGGCTTTGCCGTCGTCGGCGCGGTGGTGGGCGAATATCTCGGCGCCGCCGCCGGGCTCGGCTATCTGATCCAGCAGGCGGAAGGTGTGTTCGACGTCGCCGGCGTATTCGCCGGCATGTTCGTGCTCGCAGCCTTCGTGATCGTCATCGACCTCCTGGTGTCCGTCGTGGAGAAACGTCTCCTGGTCTGGCGGCCGGCGGTGGGCGAGGGCCGGGTCTAGCGTTGATCGTCATGGCCGGCACAAGGCCGGGCATGGCGGCGGAGACGCCTAGGCAGGGCCGGTACGCTGGCTTATCGTGCGCCCCGAAACGGCCCGGGGGCGAAGGCCGCATTTGAACGGAGGAAACGCATGTCCCTGAAATTCATCCGGCGCACCATTGCCGCCGCCGCGGTGCTCGCGCTGTCGAGCGGCGCCGCGCTCGCGCAATCGAAGGTCACCCTGGCGGTCGGCGGCGGCGCCTGTCTGTGCTACCTGCCGACCATGCTGGCCAAGGCGCTCGGCGAGTACGAGAAGGCCGGCGTGAATGTCGAGGTCGTCGACTTCAAAGGCGGCTCGGAAGCCCTCAAGGCGGTGATCGGCGGTTCGGCCGACGTCGTGTCCGGCTACTTCGACCACTGCGTCAATCTCGCGGCCAAGGGCCAGCACCTCCAGGCCTTCGTGGTCTATGACCGCTTCCCCGGCCTCGCGCTCGTCGTTTCGCCCAAGCACACGGGCGACATCAAATCGGTGAAGGACCTCGCCAACAAGAAGGTGGGCGTCAGCGCGCCGGGCTCGTCGACGGACTTCTTCCTCAAATACATCCTGCGGAAGAATGGCGTCGATCCGAATTCCGTGGGCGTCATCGGCGTCGGTCTCGGCGCGACCGCCGTCGCCGCCATGGAGCAGGGGCAGATCGACGCCGCCGTCATGCTCGATCCCGCCATCACCGTTCTGCAAAACAAGAACAATGACCTGCGGATCCTGAGCGACACGCGCACGCAGCACGACACATTGGAAGTGTTCGGCGGCGAGTATCCGGGCGGGGCGCTCTATACCCGCGCCGACTGGATCGCCGGTCACGAGAAGGAAGTGCAGGCGATGACCAATGCGATCATCGCGACGCTCAAGTGGATCCACAGCCACACACCGGAGGAGATCGCCGCAAAGATGCCGCCGGAATATGTCGGCAAGGACAAGCCGGGCTACATCGCGGCGCTCAAGAACACGTTGCCAATGTATTCGGAAACCGGCCTGATGGACCCGAAGGGCGCGCAGGCGGTGCTGACGGTGTTCTCGCAATCGTCGCCGGACGTGGCCAAAGCCAATATCGACCTGTCCAAGACCTACACCAACAAGTACGTCGAGGCAGCGAAGAAGTAAGTAATTTAATCCCTCTCTGTGAGGGAAAGGCTGTATTGTTTAGGCCTCGTGGTCTGAGACGCGTCGCTTGCGACGGTTCTCACCATGAGGCCTAACTTTTTCCCTCATCCTGAGGAGCCCGCGGAGCAGGCGTCTCGAAGGGTGAGGCCATGGCAGTGCCCCGTCTGAAATGAACCTCCTCTCCATCCAATCACATGTCGCCTACGGCCACGCCGGCAATTCGGCGGCCGTGTTTCCGCTACAACGCCTGGGCGTCGAGGTGTGGCCGGTCCACACCGTGCAGTTCTCCAACCACACCGGCTACGGCAGTTGGAAGGGCGAGGTATTCGGCGCCGGACTGATCAAGGATGTCGTGGCCGGTATCGACGAGCGCGACGTGCTCGGCGAGTGCGACGGCGTGCTGTCCGGCTATATGGGCGGGGCGGATATCGGCAATGCCATCCTCGACGCCGTCGCGACCGTCCGCCGGGCGAATCCGTCGGCGCATTATTGCTGCGATCCCGTCATTGGCGACGTCGGCCGCGGCGTGTTCGTGCGGCCCGGTATCCCGGAGTTCATGAAAGAGAAGGCGTTGCCGGCCGCCGACATCGTCACGCCCAACCAGTTCGAACTCGACTACCTGTCCGGCCGCGCGAGCGCCACCGTGGCCGAGGCGCGCGACGCGGTCAAAGCGCTGCACGATCTGGGACCGCGCGTGGTGCTGGTCACCTCGCTGCACACGGAAAAGACGCCGGAGGACGCGATCGATCTTCTGGCCTCCGATGAAACCGGTATGGTTCTGCTGCGTACGCCGTGCCTGCCGATCAGTGTCAACGGCGCCGGCGATGCGATCGCCGCGATGTTCTTCGTGCATTACCTGCGTAGCGGCAACATCGGAGAAGCGATGGCGCGCGCGGGCTCGGCGATCTTCGGCATTTTGAGCAAGACCGTCGAGGAGGGGGAGCGCGAGATCCAGATCGTCACCGCGCAGGACGAGATCGTCAATCCGACGCGCCTGTTCGAAGTGCAGGAGTTCGGTACGTGACGGCCGACGTGTCGTTGTTCCATGTTGATCGGCTTGAGCTGAGGTTCGAACAAAAGCCATGGCGCTTCGCGCAGGAGCGGCGAGACGAGATCGCGGCCTATTTCGCCGAGCTGCAGCGGCAAAAGCCTGCCATCTGGAACGGCCGCATACTTTTGCTGCACCACCATGAGATCGATGGCGGCGCGTTCCGGGGCGCTTATCTTGAAACCGACTACGCCAGCTTCTCGGCGTGGTCCGCCTGGGGCATGCCGCCTGCCGGCGTGTGCAATTGCTTCGGCGCCGCGGCGATTATTGCCGCCGACAATGCGGTGTTGCTCGGGGTCATGGGCGCGCACACGGCCAACGCCGGCCTCATCTACTTCCCCTGCGGCACGCCCGATCCGAACGACATCTTCGACGGCAAAGTCGATCTCGGCGCCAGCGTCGTCCGCGAACTCGCGGAGGAGACCGGTTGCGAAATCGATGCGTTCGTCGTCGAGCCGGGCTGGATCGTGGTGCGGCAGGGCGACCGCATCGCGCAGATCAAAGTCTTACGCAGTGCCGAGACGGCCGATGCGCTGCGCGCGCGCATGCTCGAACATCTCGCGCGTGAAGAGCAGCCCGAACTGGCGGACATTTATATCGTGCGCGGGTCGCGCGATTACCGCCCGGCCATGCCGCCCTATGTGATCGCCTTTCTGGAACATCACTTCGATCGGGCGTAACCTCCGGCTGACGCAGGAGGGCCCATGAAGCTCGAAAATTTCGCCGACCGTTTTCGCATCGACAAGCCGGCCAAGTTCCGCCTCGCCGATCACGATCCGTCCGATTGTTGCGGACTGACGATCGATAAGAGCGATGCGAAGGCATTGCTTGCCGAGGGCATCGAGCGCCTGACCGATCTGCAGCAGCGCCTCTATGCCAGCGACCGCTGGTCGGTCCTGATCGTGCTGCAGGCGATGGATGCCGCCGGCAAGGACAGCCTGATCAAACACGTGATGAGCGGGCTCAATCCGCAAGGCGTCGAGGTCACCTCGTTCAAGCAGCCGAGCGCGGAGGAACTCGATCACGATTTCCTCTGGCGCATTGCCAAGCGGGTGCCGGAGCGCGGCCGCATCGGCATCTTCAACCGCTCGCATTACGAGGAGGTCCTGGTCACGCGTGTGCATCCGGACCTGTTGGAGAAGCAGAGGCTGCCGAAGGAGATCGACCGCAAGACGATCTGGCAGGACCGCTTCGACGACATCCGCGCTTTCGAGCGGCATCTGACCCGCAACGGTACGTTGATCCTTAAGTTCTTCCTCAACGTGTCGCGCGCGGAACAGCGCAAACAGTTTCTCCAGCGCATCGACGATCCGACCAAGCACTGGAAGTTCTCGATGAGCGATGTCACCGAGCGCGAGCTGTGGCCGAAATACATGGCGGCTTACGAAGAGATGATTCGCGAGACCAGCACGCCGGAAGCGCCGTGGTTCGTCGTGCCGGCCGACAACAAGTGGTTCACGCGCATGGTCGTGGCGGCCGCGCTGGTCAAGGCGTTCGACGGGCTGAAGCTGGAATATCCGAAGGTCGAGGGCGCGGCGTTGAAGGAACTCCAAGCGGCGCGCAAGACGCTGGAGTCCGAGCGCGATCAATAATTTTTGAGCGGATGTCAGGTACGGCTGTCGTCGTCCGTACTCTATAATGCCTCCAATCGGCCGACGCGCTGCGCAGGCGTGCGTGAGCGCGGGCGGTTGCACATCAGTGAGGCGGATCATGCAGTATGCGCTCACGATCAACGGCAAGAGTCACACCGTCGACGTCGACGAGGATACGCCCTTACTCTGGGTGCTCCGCGACACGGTCAATCTCAAGGGAACCAAATTCGGCTGCGGCGCAGGACTGTGCGGGGCTTGCACGGTGCACCTCGACGGCGCGCCAACTCGCGCCTGCCAGACCGCGATATCCGACGTCGGCAAGGCGTCGATCACGACCATCGAAGGGGTCGGCGAGACGCCGGTCGGCGCGCGCCTGCAGAAGGCCTGGCTCGACGTCGACGTTGTTCAGTGCGGCTATTGCCAGGCGGGCCAGATCATGTCGGCGGCCGCCTTGCTGGCGCAGAACAAGTCCCCGAGCGACAGCGATATCGACGCCGCGATGGATGGCAACATCTGCCGCTGCGCGACCTATTCGCGCATTCGTCAGGCGATCAAGCAGGCGGCGGGCGCCGATTTCGGCGCCCTCGGCCCGCAGCGGAAGGGAGCCTGAGCCATGCTGCGCAATTCTCACGCCTCCGACCGCCAAGCTTCTGCTCTGGTCGCGGAACCGTTGTCGCAGGCGGCGGCTGTGCCGACATCGCGGCGCGGCTTTCTGAAGGTCGGCGCTGTCGCGGGCGGCGGCTTCCTGCTCAGCCTCACCTTGCCCGCCGCCGTGCGCGCGGCCGTTAACGGCGCCACCGCGAGCAACGGCGTCCTGAACGCCTACGTCGAGATCACGCCGGACAATATCGTCACGATCATGTCCAAGAATCCGGAAATCGGGCAGGGCATCAAGACGATGCTGCCGATGATCATCGCGGATGAATTGGACGTCGATTGGAAGCAGGTGCGCATCGCCCAGGCGCCGCTCAATCCGGCACTGTACGGGCGTCAGTTCGCCGGCGGCAGCCAGGCGACGCCGATGAACTGGGATCCGCTGCGCAAGGTTGGTGCGGCGGCCCGGCAGATGCTGGTCACGGCGGCGGCGCAGCGCTGGGGCGTGTCCACGAGCGAATGCTCCACGACCTCCGGCATGGTGCATCACCAGACCTCCGGCCGGACGCTGGACTACGGCGCGCTGGCTGTCGACGCGGCCAAGCTGCCGGCGCCCGCGCTCGATTCGGTCAAACTCAAGGATCCCAAGGACTACAAGATCATCGGCCGCTCGGTGCCGGGCGTCGATAGCCCGAAAGTGGTCAAGGGCGAGCCGCTTTTCGGCATCGATCAAACCCTGCCGGGCATGCTCTACGCCGTGTTCCAGAAATGCCCGGTGTTCGGCGGCAAGGTCGCAAGTGCCAACGTCGACGACATCAAGAAGATGCCGGGCGTTCGTCATGCTTTCGTGGTCGAAGGCGGCAACGATCTGCAAGGCCTGATGCCCGGCGTTGCCATCGTCGCCGATAGCTGGTGGCGGGCGGAGAAAGCCCGCCGCAAGCTGCAGGTGACCTGGGACGAGGGCGCGACCGCCCAGCAAAGCACCGACGGCTTTGCGCGTCAGGCCGCCGCGCTCGGCGCCAAGGCGCCGGCAACCAGCCTGCGCAACGACGGCGACGTTGCCGCCGCGCTCAAGGGGGCGGCGAAGGTCGTGGAGGCGAGCTACTCCTATCCCTTCATTGCCCACGCACCGCTCGAGCCGATGAACTGCACCGCGCATGTGCAGGGGGACGGCGTCACTTTGTGGGCGCCGACACAGAATCCGGGGCCGGGGCGTTCGCTCGTATCGCAAACGCTCGGCATTCCCGAAAGCAAAGTGACCGTGAACATGACGCGCTGCGGCGGCGGTTTCGGCCGACGTCTGGACAGCGACTTCATGGCGGAAGCGGCGTGGATCTCGAAAGTCGCCGGTGCGCCGGTGAAGCTCGTGTGGACGCGTGTCGACGACATGCAGCACGACTTCTACCGGCCGGCCGGTTGGCACTTCCTCAAAGGCGGCGTGGACGACAAGGGTACGCTCGTTGCCTGGCAGCAGCATTTCGTCAGCTTCGGCCGCAACGGTCAGTTCGCACGCTCGGCCAATATGGAGACGACCATCTTCCCGGCCGGGCGCGTGCCGAACCTGTCGATGGGGACTTCGCTGATGGAGTTCGGCATCCCGACGGGGCCATTGCGCGCGCCGGGCTCGAACGCGCTCGCCTTCGTCTTCCAGTCCTTCATTGACGAGATGGCGCATGCCGCGGGCAAGGACCCGCTGCAGTTCCAGATCGACCTGCTGGGCAAGGACGAACTGCTGCCGGGCCGCGGCGCCGGCTTCAGCACCGGCCGCGCGCGCGGCGTGTTGGAGAAAGCGCGCGAGGTCTCAGGCTGGGGGCAGCGCACCTTGCCGGCACGCACGGGCATGGGCGTCGGCTTTTACTACAGCCATCTTGGCTACTTCGCCGAAGTCGTCGAGGTTGCCGTCGCTAATGATGGGCAGATCAAGATCAACAAGGTGTGGGCTGTCGGCGATGTCGGCAGCCATGTCATCAATCCGACGGCGGCGGAGAACGTCACGCAAGGCGGCGTGCTGGACGGTCTCGGCGAGGCGCTGAACCAGAAGATCACGATCGAGAAAGGCCGCGTCGTCGAAGAGAACTTCGACAGCTTCCAGCCGCTACGGCTGACGCAGGCAGCGCCGGTCGAAGTGCATTTCGTCACGACCAATAATCCGCCGACCGGTCTCGGCGAGCCGCCTTTGCCGCCGGCGATCCCGGCGCTCTGCAACGCGATCTTCGCGGCGACGGGCAAGCGCATCCGTTCGCTGCCGATCGATACGGAAATGTTGAGGGCGTGAGCTCGCCACGTGCTCCGCTCATTCCCGCGCAAGCGGGAATCCTGAACCGAGTCCCCGCTTGCGCGGGGACGAGCGGGGATGGCTACCACACGCCGGGCACCAGCCGGAAGCGCACCTTGCTGCAATACTCGACGTAGCCCTTCAGGTCGCGCTTGAGCACACGCTCCTCGTCCAGCAGCCGCCACGCGAAGATGGCGATCAGCGGAATGACCAGCAGCAGGCTCCAATATGATCCGAGGGCGAGCGGCGTCAGTCCCAACATCAAGAGCGCGCCGGAATACATCGGGTGACGCACGTAAGCATAAGGTCCGGTGCTGATGACGGGCTGGCCGACGCCGGTCGTGATCGTCGCCGCCGCATAGCTGTTCACCGACAGCACATAGCAGACGAGCGCATAGGACAGCAGAACAGCGATGTCGGCGGCGATGACCAGCCATGCGGGCACGTGCGACCAGCTGAACAGATGATCGATGCCGGGCAGGGCGAACAGCAGCACGACGCAGACCGAGGCGGCCGACATGATGAGCTTCTGGCTCTTTTCGGTTTCCGCCGTGGGGCCGACGGCGAGGCGCCGTTCGACCAGCGCCGGGTCGGTTTTGAGGAAATACAACGAGCCGCCGAGCGTGAAACCGGCAAACAGGGCCCAATAGAGCCAGCCCTGCCAGTAGCGCAGGCTCAGGGATGGCAGCATGATGAGGACCCCAAGGGCCACGATGAACTTGGCCGAGCTTGCCAGTGTGCGGCGCTTCAGGGCGGGGCTGGCGTGCGAGGTGGGGGTCATCAGCGGGCTCCGGCATTTAACGCGCAGGACAGCGTCTGGTTTGGCCGCAAACCGTCAGCAATGCTGACCTAATCAGCCGCTTGCGCCGGCCGTGACCAATCGGCTAGAAACCCCAATATCCGGTGGCCGCTTAACGCGGGCTTTACCGGAATCGGCGACCGTCAGGGTCGTTATTGAGGGTACTTGAGCCAATGCCGACGCGGCAGACCATCTGCGCGATCGACCCGGCGGCCGCCATGGCCAAGCCGGCGGCTACCCTTATTCTGGGCACGCTCCTTCTCCTTACCCGCCCCTGAGGGCCGGCTGGGCATTGCGCCTGGGCACTCGGGGGATCGCGGTTAGATGAGCAAACCCCAATAGAGCGCCGACAACCAGACCGGCGCAGGATTTTGAGAAGGACAATTCCAATGACGAACCCGACCCCGTCCGACAAGGACCGCGTCGTCATCTTCGACACCACCTTGCGCGACGGCGAGCAGTGCCCCGGCGCCACCATGACCCACGAGGAGAAGCTCGAGGTCGCCGAGCTGCTCGACACCATGGGCGTCGACATCATCGAGGCCGGTTTCCCGATCGCGTCCGAAGGCGACTTCGCGGCGGTGCGCGAGATCGCGCAGCGCTCGAAGAACGCCGTGATCTGCGGCCTCTCGCGGGCGGCCTTCAAGGACATCGACCGCTGCGCCGAGGCGATCAAGCCGGCCAAGCGCAAGCGCATCCATACCTTCCTGTCCACCTCGCCGGTGCACATGAAGTACAAGCTGCAGAAGGAGCCACACGAGGTCTACGAGATGGTGATCGCGCAGGTCACCCGTGCACGCAGCCACACCGATGATGTCGAGTGGTCGTCGGAAGACGGCACGCGCACCGAGATCGACTTCCTCTGCCGCTGCGTCGAGGCCGCCATCAAAGCCGGCGCGACCACGATCAACATCCCCGACACCGTCGGCTACACGACGCCGGACGAGTACTTCAATCTGTTCAAGACGGTGATCGAGCGCGTGCCGAACTCGGACAAGGCCGTGTTCTCGACGCACTGCCATAACGACCTCGGCATGGCGGTCGCCAATTCGCTCGCCGGCGTGCGCGGCGGCGCGCGTCAGATCGAGTGCACGATCAACGGCATCGGCGAGCGCGCCGGCAATGCCGCGCTCGAAGAGGTCGTGATGGCGATCAAGACGCGCAACGACGTCTTCCCCTACGCGACCGGCATCGATTCGACGATGCTGACGCGTGCCTCCAAGCTCGTCTCGGCGGCGACGTCGTTCCCGGTGCAATACAACAAAGCGATCGTCGGCCGGAACGCCTTCGCGCATGAGAGCGGCATTCACCAGGACGGCATGCTCAAGAACGCGCAGACCTACGAGATCATGACGCCGGACTCGGTCGGCGTGAAACAGACCTCGCTGGTCATGGGCAAACACTCCGGCCGCCATGCCTTCGTACACAAGCTGGAAGAGCTCGGTTATCAGTTGGCCGCCAACCAGCTCGAAGATGCCTTCGTCCGCTTCAAGGCGCTGGCCGACCGCAAGAAGCAGATCTACGACGAAGACATCGAGGCGTTGGTCGACGAGGAGATTGCGACCGCGCATGACCGCGTGAAGATCGTCTCCCTGACGGTGATTGCGGGCACCATGGGGCCGCAGACCGCGACCCTGACTGCCGACATCGAAGGCAAGCACATCACGACACAGTCGACGGGGAACGGGCCTGTGGATGCGATTTTCAACGCGATCCATAAATTGGTACCGCACGAGGCCAAACTCGAGCTCTATCAGGTGCACGCGGTAACCGAAGGCACAGACGCGCAGGCAGAAGTGTCGGTGCGGTTGTCGGAAGGCGGCCGCTCTTATACCGCCCGCGGCGCCGATCCAGACACCTTGGTTGCCTCGGCCAAGGCTTATCTCGGCGCGCTCAACAAGCTCACCTCGAAGAGCAGCCGGACCCCGTCCGTCGAGGGCCGTATTCATGCCAACGATGCCGGCTAAGACTCGTCAGCAACGGTAAGAAGACCTAACGCCGCGTCCCACCACGACGCGGCGTTTTGCATTTCGGTATTTGGTTCCCCATGGAACCCAAAAATCTTATTTCGTCCGTATTTCGTTCGCGCTCCCGGCGGATTGTGACAGTACTCCAACGCGCAATCGCTCAATGGGGACCACACAAGAATGAAACGCATCTTACGCGTGAGCGCCTTCGCGCTCGCGATGACTGGCTTGTTGCCGGCACTTCCCGTTCAGGCCGCCAGCTATGGCATGGCCGAAACGCAGAAGGCGTCAATCGACGTGGCCCGCATCAAGGCGGTGTTGCACCTGACCGCCGAGCAGGAGCCGTACTGGGCGCCGGTGGAGGCTGCGCTGCGCGATCTGGCGCGCCGTCAAGCATCGAGCGAGTCCGACGGTCTGATGCGCCGCATCAGCCGCAAGGTCGTGTCCGTGGTTCTCGACAGCGCCGCGGTTCAGCGGCTCGCGGTCGCGGCACGTCCGTTGATCGCCAAGCTTGATATGCAGCAGATGCAGGCGGCGAACGGCCTCGCGCAGGAGATGGGTCTCGGCCCGGTGGTTGCTGCGCTGCGATAACAGTTTCATTCGCATTGCAAAATGTGTAGCGGCGGATTTTTCCGCCGCTTTTTTTATTGATTGGCCTTCGCAGCGCGACGCTTCGCTTTTCGTCTACCTTGCCGCGCAAGCTGTTTAATGTCAGCTTGACGGAACAAAAACGTTCAAAGAGCCCAACCGAGGCTCTCGACCGGAGGAAACGTCTATGCGCAAGTTGCTTCTTGCGGCGGCTGCGGCTGCCTTGATCGCTGTGCCGGGCGCCGCGTTCGCGCAGCAGCCGATCGTCATCAAATTCAGCCACGTCGTTGCGCCGGACACGCCGAAGGGCAAGGGCGCCGAGAAGTTCAAGGAGCTTGCCGAGAAGTACACCAACGGCAAGGTGAAGGTCGAAGTCTATCCGAACTCGACTCTCTACAAGGACAAGGAAGAACTCGAGGCGCTGCAGCTCGGCGCGGTGCAGATGCTGGCGCCGTCGAACTCCAAGTTCGGCCCGATCGGCATCAGGGAATTTGAGGTGTTCGACCTGCCGTTCCTGCTGCCGAGCCTCCAGGCGCTGCGCAAGGTGACCGAAGGTCCGATCGGCAAGAAGATGCTGCATCTGATGGATGCCAAGGGCATGGTGGGCTTGGCCTACTGGGACAACGGCTTCAAGCAGATGAGCGCCAACAAGCCGCTCAAGACGCCCGCCGACTATAAGGGCCTGAAGTTCCGCATTCAGTCGTCGAAAGTGCTCGAGGCGCAGTTCCGCACGCTCGGTGCCATTCCGCAGGTGATGGCGTTCTCCGAAGTCTATCAGGCGCTGCAGACGGGCGTGGTCGACGGCCAGGAGAACACCTGGTCGAACATCTATACCCAGAAGATGCACGAAGTGCAGAAGTACATCACCGAAACCAACCACGGCTACATCGGCTACGTGGTGGTCGTGAACAAGAAGTTCTGGGACGGCCTGCCGGCCGATGTGCGCGGCCAGCTTGAAAAGGCGATGGCGGAAGCGACCCAGTTCGCCAACAACCAGTCGGCCAAGGAGAACGAGGACGCGAAGGCGGACATCGTGAAGTCCGGCAAGACCACGATCCTGACGCCGACCGCCGCGGAACTCGCCGACATGCGCAAGGCGATGGCGCCGCTTTACGACGACATGGGCAAGCGCGTCGGCAAGCAGCTCATCGAGGATGTCGTCAAGACGGTCGGCAGCGGCTCGTAAGGCGATAGCGGAGCCGCGGGTCCGGGCCCGCGGCTCTTCGCTCCGAGAAAAACAGGCGGGCAGCGAGAGGGGCGCGGCCCGCTCTTCAATCGTCAGACAGGCATTGATCGCCGCGGTGACGAGGCAATCCCCGTCAGTGCACGAGGCGCCGATGTTTCTTCGCATCCTCGACCGGCTCGAGGAGATCCTGATCGCAACGCTGATCGCCGCCGCGACGTTATTGATCTTCGTCGCGGTCGTGCAGCGTTATGCGGTCGGCGTCTCCTGGCTCTATCCGCTGGTCTACCACATCGACCTGACCTGGGCGCAGGAGCTGTGCATCTACATGTTCGTGTGGATGGCGAAGTTCGGCGCCGCCTACGGCGTGCGCACCGGTATCCATGTCGGCGTCGACGTGGTGGTGAACATGCTGGAGCCGCCGGGGCGCAAGAAGATCATCTTGTTCGGCCTTCTGTGTGGCGCGCTGTTCACGGCGATCGTCGGCACGATGGGCGCCAAGTTCGTCATCGAACTGTACCCGACCGGCCAGGTGTCGCCGGACATGGAGATGCCGCGCTGGATCGTGTTCCTGTGCGTGCCGCTCGGCTCTTACCTGATGTGCTTCCGCTTCCTCCAGGTCGCCTGGCATTTCTGGCAGACCGGCGAATTGCCCCACCACGACCCCGGCCATGTCGAAGGCGTGGTCGAAAGCCCGGCGGCCGCGCGCGATCTGCGCGCGGAAGAGCTCGCCAGCACGCCGCCGAGGACCTGACGCGATGAACGCCGCCATCATTTTCGGATTGTTGATCGCGCTGATGCTGACCGGCATGCCGATCTCGATCGCGCTCGGCCTGACCGTGCTCTCCTTCCTCTTCGTCATGACGCAGGTGCCGATCGAGTCGGTCGCGCTCAAGCTCTTCACCGGCATCGAGAGCTTCGAGATCATGGCGATCCCGTTCTTCATCCTCGCCGGCAACTTCCTCACCCACGGCGGTGTGGCGCGGCGCATGATCAATTTCGCCGCCTCCATGGTCGGCCACTGGTACGGCGGTCTCGGCTTGGCGGCGGTGGTCGCCTGCGCGTTGTTCGCGGCGATCTCCGGCTCGTCGCCGGCGACCGTGGTGGCGATCGGCGCCATCCTGATCCCGGCGATGGTCAATGCCGGCTATCCCAAGCGCTTCGGCGCCGGCGTGATCGCCACCTCGGGCGCGCTCGGCATCCTCATTCCGCCGTCGATCGTCATGGTGCTCTACGCGGTCTCGACCGGCGGCAGCATGGCGATCGATCCCGAAGGCAAGCGCGTCCTGTCGGCGTCGGTCGGCCAGCTGTTCATGGCCGGTGTCATTCCGGGCCTGATGCTCGCCTTCTTGCTCGGCGCGACGACGTTCTATCGCGCCTGGAAGAACGACTATCCGCGCATGAAACGCGCGACCTGGCTCGAGCGCTTCAAGGCGTTCCGCGATTCGATCTGGGGGCTGCTGCTGATCGTCATCGTGCTTGGCGGCATCTATGCCGGTCTGTTCACGCCGACGGAAGCGGCGGCGGTGAGCGCCGTCTATGCCTTCATCATCGCGGTCTTCGTCTATCGCGATCTCAAGCTCTCGGAAGTGCCGAAGGTGCTGCTCGCCTCGGCCAATATGAGCGCGATGATCCTCTACATCATCACCAACGCGGTGCTCTTCTCGTTCCTGATGACGAGCGAACAGATTCCGCAGGCGATGACGGCATGGCTGAAAGGCAGCGGCATCGGCTGGGTCGAGTTTCTGCTGATCGTCAACGTGCTGTTGCTGGTTGCCGGCAACGTGATGGAGCCGTCATCCATCGTACTGATCACCGCGCCGATCCTGTTTCCCATCGCGGCGGGACTCGGCATTCACCCGGTGCATCTCGGCATTCTGATGACCGTGAACATGGAAGTGGGTTTGTGCCATCCGCCGGTCGGACTCAATCTGTATGTCGCATCCGGCATCGCCAGGATGGGCATCACCGAATTGACCATCGCGACATGGCCCTGGCTCGTGACGATGCTCATCTTCCTCGCGCTCGTGACTTACATTCCAGAGCTGTCGCTGTGGTTGCCGCGCGTTCTCGGTATGCTGTAGCGCGACGCTGTTTATCTTCGTAACACGGTGTATCGCCGTCGATGAACGGCGGTACATCTACATTGCTTGCCGTTAATATCTGTCCAAAGCTTAACTTGATAAGGCAACGCGACCTTTCTCTACTGGTGACATCAAAAACGCCATTGGAGGTGGCCATGTTGAAGTATGTTCTTGCCGGCACGACCGCGCTGGCGATCGCCGGTGCGTCCCTTGCCTACGCGCAGCAGCCGGGCGCCGATGCGCCGCGCCGCGGGCCGCAGTGGAAGGCCGAGGACATCACCGCTATGGGCGACGCGCGCATCGCGGCGCTGAAAGCCGGCCTCAAGCTGACGCCGGACCAGGAAAAGAATTGGCCCGCGGTCGAGACCGCGATGCGCGATCTGGCCAAGCAGCGGTCCGAACGCTTTGCGGCGCGCGCCAGTGCTGAAAAGCCGAAGGACCCGATCGAGCGTTTGGGTTTGCGCGGCCAGATGATGCAGGAGCGCGGCACGGCGCTGAAGAAGCTCGCTGACGCGGCAGGCCCGCTCTACAAGAGCCTCGACGCCAGCCAAAAGCGCCGCTTCATGGTGCTGGCCCGTCTCGACGTCCGCGACGGCATGATGCGCCACCACGGCTGGCGCCATCACCACCGCGGCGGCCAGGGCCCCGGCGAGCGCGGTCCGATGGCTCCCGAGGGCGGTCCGCGGGCGCAGTAGCCCTCACGCGTGGCAGGCGGCGAGCGGGCGCGCTTGTCCCCGGGGCGCCCCGTCGCCGACCTAAGAGCCGCCGGGTTTGGCCCGGCGGCTTTTTTCTTTGTGGTTCAAGGGCATTGGCGCGTCACTTCGGCGTCACTAAGTCTGGACAGCGCGGTTTTGCTTTGCTAAGTGACGCGCGCTTCTGGGGT
Organism: Pseudolabrys taiwanensis; assembly: GCF_003367395.1. Classification (NCBI taxonomy): domain Bacteria; kingdom Pseudomonadati; phylum Pseudomonadota; class Alphaproteobacteria; order Hyphomicrobiales; family Xanthobacteraceae; genus Pseudolabrys; species Pseudolabrys taiwanensis. The sequence continues at coordinate 5,426,520 of NZ_CP031417.1, forward strand.
TTCGGCCCCGGCCGGCAATCCGGGCGCTTAGCTCAGTTGGTAGAGCAGCTGACTCTTAATCAGCGGGTCGTAGGTTCGATCCCTACAGCGCCCACCATTCGACGGGTTCGTTTTTCTGAGCTCGTCGATCGTGTTCCGGACCCCGGGTCCAGACACCACACCCACCCCGTGGCCGAAGAGGCGGAACGTGCCGCAGGTTTTTCTGCATGGCCGTCGCGGGTGTAAAATCATCAATGACCCGCTAAGCGAGCGTGATGGCCGGTGACGGCGTCCATCCGACCAGGAACTCGCCAGCCTGATCCAGTCGATTGCAGACGTTGTGTTAGATGGTGTGCCGCGCGTGGGGCGGCGCCGTGAAGCGACCCGATTCATGGAGGAGTGATGGTGCGGCCGCGGGTGAGAGGCGCCCGTGCAAGGCAACAGGCGGCTGTTCGCGCGCGATTAGCCAAAGACAGGTCCTTCGTTGTCGCCTAAAATAAGTCATTCATCGCACAACGAGACACCCGTGCTGCAAAAGACGAAGAACAAAAAATCCGGCGACCCGACCAAACGCCTTATCGTCGGCATCAGCGGTGCGTCGGGCGCGATCTACGGCATCCGCCTGCTCGAGCTTCTGCGCGAGACGGAGATCGAAACACACGTCATCATCTCGCGCGCCGCGCAGATGACGATCGCCACGGAAACCGACCTGAAGGTCGCCGACATCGAGGCGCTGGCCGACGTGGTGCATCCGAACCAGGATGTCGGCGCGGCCTGCTCCAGCGGTTCGTTCCAGAATCTCGGCATGGTAATCGCGCCGTGCTCGGTGAAGACCTTGTCCGAGATCGCTTCCGGCGTGACCGCCAATCTTATTTCGCGTGCGGCCGATGTGGCGCTCAAGGAACGGCGGCGCGTGGTGCTGATGCTGCGCGAGACGCCGCTGCATCTCGGCCATATCCGCAGCATGGCGGCGGTGACCGAAGCCGGCGCCATCGTCTACCCGCCGGTGCCGGCCTTCTATGCCAAGCCGCAATCGCTTGAAGACATGGTCGATCACTCGCTCGGCCGCGTGCTCGACCTGTTCGACATCAATCTCGGCACGGTGCGGCGCTGGAGCGGACTGAAGAAAAAGGCCAAGGCCGATTAAGGCCGGCCCGCCGCCGTCAGCGTGGCGCGCTCAAGCCGCCTGCAAGAGGCGACGAGCGGTCGGAAAAGGAATGCAGCGTGCTCGATTGCGACAATGCATTCTGGCGGTTCTCCTTGGCGGTCTATGCCCAGCCGGGCGTCGGCGCGGAATGTCTGGCGCTGCAAGGGGCGCTTGATATCGATGTGAACGTGCTGCTGTTCTGCGCCTGGCTCGGCGCGGAGCGAAAGCTTGTCCTCGGCGACGAAGCTCTGGCCGCGATCGATGCTGGCGTGTTGGGCTGGCACGAATCCGTCGTGCGGCCGCTGCGCGCGGTGCGGCAGACGATGAAGCCGATGCCGGAGATGGCCGACGAGGCTGTGAAGGCCTTGCGCAAGGAAGTCGCGGCGGTCGAGCTGCGCGCAGAGCAGATCGAGCAGGCGAGGCTGTTCGAGATGGCGGACACAGTCGCGCACGGTGCGACCGTCGAAGTGGGCGATGCCGTGGAGGCCAACGTCGCCGCCTTTCTGCGCCGCCACGCCAAGGGCGCCGAAAGCCCTTCACCGCCGCGTCTTCTCATTGCGGCTGCAGCGGCTTACCGGCCCGATCCTCAAAGGCTCTGACAACGATCGAGCCCGCGCCTCGTGTCGGCGCGGGCTAGAACCGCCTGGGCTTCTCAGGGCAGACGAGAGCGTTCGTCTATTCGCCCTTGATGTCGAACTCGCGCACGAACTGGATGTACTTCTTGTGCTGGTCCGCGAGGAAGGCCCCGAACGGCGCGCCGCACGACAGCGACGTGACCAGGCCCTGGCTCTTCACCTTTTCCTTCACGTCGGGCAGATCCATCGCGGCGGTGAACTGCTTGATGAGTTCGTCCGTGACGTTCTTCGGCGTACCCTTCGGGGCGACGAAGCCGAACCAGACGCTCGCCTCGATGTCCTTGAAGCCCAGTTCGGCAAGCGAGGGAACGTCGGGCAGCAGCGGCGTGCGCTTGTTCGCCGGAACGGCGATTGCCCGCAGGCCGCCCGCATCGATCTGCGCACGCAGGTCGGAGTAATTGGCGATCACCGCGGTGATGTGGCCGCTCAGCGCGGCGTTCATCGCCGGCGGGCTGCCGGCATAGGGCACGTAAGTGAGGTCGACCTTGGCGTCGCGGCGAAGCAGTTCGCCGGCGATGTGCACGATTGAGGCGGGTCCCGTGCTGCCATAGGTGACGGCGCCGGCTTTCGCCTTTGCCGCTTTCAGGAAGTCGTCCAGGTTCTTGATGTCGGACTTGCCGCCGACTGCGAGGACGGCCGGCGTATCGGCGACGAAGCACAAGGGTTCGAAGCTGTCGACCGGATGATAGTGCACGCTGGGATGTAGTACGGCGCTCAGGACGTAAGGATTCTCGACCAGCAGCAGCGTTGTGCCGTCCGGGGTCGCGCGCGCCGCAAACTCGGTGCCGACGATCGAGCCGGCGCCCGGCCGGTCCTCAACGATGATCGTCGAGCCGGTCTTTTCCGAGACCGACTGCGCCAGCACACGGGCCAGCACGTCGCCCGCACCGCCCGCCGGATAGGGCACAATAATGCGAATGTTCTTGGGCAGGTTCTGTGCGCCGGCAACGGCCGGCAACATCAGGGCAGCGATCAAACTCAAAGCAGCAAACTTCAGCCTACGCACGATCTGTTCCCTTCATCGGCTATTTTTATGGTTGTTCAGTCTGGCGTCGGCGGCCCGCGCGTCCGTCGGTGGTGACAGGCACGCGGCACCGCACGGCGTCATTTCGGCTTGTCGGCCCACTGTTGCAGCAGTGGTGTGGCCTTGGGGTCCACAGGCTGCGGGACCGATTGGAGATAGGCGTAGATGTCGGCGAGGTCGCTATCGGAGAGGATCTCGCGACGATAGGGCGGCATCGGGCCGTCCGAATTGCGCACGAAGTTGCTGATGGCCTCGAGCGGAACGGGATCGGGCGCGAGCCGCGGTCCGGTCACCGCGCCCTGGCCTTGCGTGCCGTGGCACTCCCAGCAGCCCTTCTGGATGAACAGCGACTTCCCGTGGTCGGCCGAGGCGGCCTGCGCAGCGGTCGACAGCGCGGTCACGGCGGCAGCGAGCACAATGACGAATGTCTTGGTTTGCATGGACGAGCCCTCAGCGCGGTTGTGTCACGACGTCGACAAGGGCCGGCTCGCCGGCCTTCACCACTTCCACGGCGCGTTTGAGCGCCGGCGCGAGTTCGTTCGGATCGCTGATGGGTCCGCTCGCCCACCATCCCATCGACTGCGCGAGTTTGGCGTAGTCGATGTTCGGTCCAACGATCTGCGTGCCGATCGGGCCATTGGGGAGGGGGCGGTTGCGGCGATCCGCCATGCGCTGAACGTGCATGACTTCCTGATGGTAGCCGCGATTGTTGTGCATCACGTTGAGCAGCGGGATGTGATGATGCGCGGCAGTCCAGAGCACGCCCGGCGCATACATCATGTCGCCGTCGGTCTGGATGTTGACCGAGAGGCGGCCATGGGCGCGGTTAGCGAGCGCGGCGCCCACGGCGGCGGGTGCGCCGTAACCCATGCCGTAGCCGCCCGGGCCGCCGATGAAATGATAGTGCTTTTCCATCGGCCACAAGCGCGTCGGCCATGCGCTTATCATGCGGTCGGAGCCGACCAGCGACCAGTCCGCGTCCTTGATCTGCGCCCAGAGCTCGGCGGAAAGCCGCGCCGTGCTGATCGGGCTCGCGTCCCACGCATAGCCGGCGGCCTTCAGCGTGCGCGCACGCGTCTCGCTCCAGGCTTTGCGCATCGCATCGCCGCGCGCATCGATGGCGCCCTTGCGGTCGGCGGACAGGGCGCGCTTCACTTCCTCGATCAGTGCGGGCAGCGTCGCCTCCGCGTCGGCCGCGATCGATACGTCGACGGACTGGAAGCGTTGGAAGTCCTGGAAGTTCGACTTCAGGTAATAGTCGCGCGCGCTAATGCTGATGAGCTTGGCACCCGCTTTGGTCTTCGGGTTCTGGGTGTATTCGCCGTTGTCGACGAAGGCGTTCACGGTGCCGAAGAAGTCGGACAGCTCGAGGCCCATGATCACATCGGCGTTGTGAATGAGAACCTGGGCGCGCCCGGTCTGACACAGGTAATGCGTTGTCGGCATGTTAAGCCGGTTGAGCTGGTCGACCACCGGGGCGTTGAGCAGTTCGGCAAGCTGTACCAGCAGGCCCATGCCGGCCGGGGTGCGCGCCAGACGATCGGCGACGATCACCGGGTTTTCGGCATTGGCGAGCAGGCGCGCGGCCTCGCGCACGGCGTTCGTGTCGCCTTGGGGCGGGGCGGTCGGCGCGTAGCGCGGAATCTTGAGCTTGTCGCGGTTTTCCAGCGCCTCTTCCTGCAGACCGGCGTCGAGCGCGATCATCACCGGCTCGTGGGGCGCGGTCATCGACAGTTTGTAGGCGCGGACGAAGGATTCCGCGAAGTGTTGCGCGGAGACCGGCATGTCGTCCCATTTGACGTAGTCGCGCACGATGCTGCCGATGTCCTGCGCCGAATGATAGGTCGGCACCAGCGGCGTGCGCTTGGCGGCGTCGAGATCGTTGCCGCCGATGATGACGATCGGCACCTGGTCGCACCAGGCGTTGTAGACCGCCATGGAGGCGTGCTGCAGGCCGACCGTGCCGTGGCAGAGCACCAGCATCGGCTTGCCGGCGATCTTGAAGTAGCCGTGCGCCATCGCGACCGAGGATTCCTCATGCATGCAGGTGAGGAGTTCCGGCGTCTTGTTGCCGCCGTGGGTGATGAGCGACTCGTGCAGGCCGCGGAAACTGTCGGCCGGATTTGCGGCGACGTAGTCGATATTGAAGGTCTTGATGACGTCGACCATGAAATCCGAGGTCGGCGTGCCCTTCACCGGTAACTGATCGGCGGGAGCGGCGGTCTCGGCTGCGGCGGTCTTGGCCGACGGCGGCAACGCCGACGGCTTGGCCGGCGAGGCCGTTGCGGCCGGCGCGGCGGCGGCGGCCGTGATCTCGGTGGCAGCGGCGGCGGCCGTGATCTCGGTGGCGGCGGCGGCGGCGCCGACGGCAACACCACCCATGAAGCCGCGCCGGCTCACGCCGGGACGCGATGTTCGAGCCATTTTCATCTCCCTTGTCAGGACGTCCACGCAACGCTCGTCACGTGGGTCGATTGTGAAATCGAGAGTCTTGTTATCGAGCATCACGTCAGTAATTGCGTGCAGCGGCGGCGGTTACTTCTTCTTCAGTCCCTTCATCTCGTGCACCACCTTCGCCCAGCGTTCGGTCTCGCTGGCGATGTATTTGCGGAAGTCGTCCGGACTGCCGCCCAAGGCGTCGAGTCCTTGGGCATGGAGTTGCTTGAGCACCTCCGGATCCTTCAGCGCTTCGTTGGCCGTGCTCGAAAGCTTGTCGATGATCGCCGCGTCCGTTCCGGTTGGCGCAAGGATGCCGAACCAGACGCCGGTGTCGAAGCCGGGCAGGGCAGCTTCTGAAATCGTAGGCAACTCCGGCGCGATGCTTGCGCGCTTTGCCTGGGTCGTAGCGAGGGCGCGGACGCTACTTTGCTTGAGAAAGCCGGCAACCGTCGATGCCGGCGAAAACATGACCTGGATGCGGCCGGCGATAAGGTCCGTCACCGTTTGCGCGCTACCGGGATACAAGACGCCGGTCATCTGAACGCTGGCCATCTGCTGAAACAGCTCGGCGGTCATATGCGGTCCGCTGCCCAAACCGGATGCCCCAAAGAGTAGCTCATTGGGCTTGGCCTTCGCCAAGGCGATCAGCTCCTTCACGTTTTTGGCTTCGACTTGCGAATTGACGACGAGGATGTTCGGAATCGATCCGACCAGCACGACAGGCGCGAGATCCTTCTGAAAGTCGGGGCCCTTGCCCGGCATCAGCGTGGTGTTGATTGTCGCCGCGATGGTTGCGAGGAGGAGCGTGTATCCGTCCTTCGGCGCGCGCGCGACGTATTCGTTGGCGATCATGCTGCTCGCGCCGGGACGATTCTCGACGATCACCGATTGGCCGAGCCGGTTGCCGAGCGCCTGCGCGATGATGCGGCCCGCGACGTCGCCGCTCGAACCGGCGGCAAAACCGACGATGAGGCGGATCGGACGGTTTGGATAAGTCTGTGCGCTCGCCGCGCCCGACATCGCGCACAGAAAAGCGAACGCGGTGCAAATCATCCGATGATAGAGCGCCATTTTGAATCCTCCCTCGAGGTGGCGGCTTTGTGCGGCCGCCGCCGGCACAAGGCCCTTTCTTTTATCGTATGATTGTCATACAAGAATACATTCGTCTACCCCTTTTGCCGAGTTCGAACGAATGTTGCGTGAGATCGCCACCGCCCGGGACGGAGCCCGGCTGAGTTATGAATTGCATAAGGGCGCGGGGCGTGGACGCTGCGTGCTCGTGCATTCTTTGGCTATGGATGCGAGCTTTTGGCACCGCGTGCTGCCTTACGTGCAGGACTACGCCGACGTCCTTCTTTACGACTGCCGCGGGCACGGGCGCTCCGACAAGCCGGATGGGTTCCATCCCGTCGAGCGGCACGCGGACGATTTGTGCGATTTGCTCGACGCGGTCGGCTGGAACAAGGCCGTCGTCGCGGGTGCGTCGATGGGGGGCTGCATCGCGCTCGCCTTTGCGGCGCATTATCCGCAACGCGTGGCCGGGCTGGGACTGTTCGACACGACGGCCTGGTACGGCGCCGACGCGCCGAAGCAGTGGGAAGAGCGTGGCCAGAAAGGTGTGACCGAAGGCATGGCGGCTCTCGTGCCGTTCCAGAAGTCGCGCTGGGTGACCGAGCGCTTTCTCGCGGAGCATCCCGACGTCATCGAGCGGGCCGTTGCCGTCTTCCTTGCGAACGACCCGCAGGCTTATCTCCAGACATGCCGCATGCTCGGCGCGGCGGACATGCGCAAGCTTCCGGCATTCGATTTCGCGACCCGCATCGTCGTCGGCATCGAAGACTATGCAACGCCGGTCGCCATGGCCGAAGCCATGCGGGATCTCATTCCCGGCGCGACGCTGACCGTATTCGACAACGCGCGGCATCTGACGCCGCTCGAATGCCCCGACCGGATCGGCGACGAACTGAAGCTGTTGTTGCAAGGCGCGAAAGCAAATTGATCATCAAGAGGGTGAGTTATCGCCCCTTCGAGTCGAGAGGAATCGTTCATGCCGTCTGATGTTCGCGTTATCGCCTTTCCCGGCGCTCCCAATCTGCCGGTGTTCGCGGCGCTCGAGCGCGGTTACTTCGCCGAGGAAGGCGTCGACGTCGCGCTGACGACGACACCGAGCTCGGTGTTCCAGATGGAGAAGTTCAACGAGGGCGCGTTCGACATCGCCTTTACGGCCTTCGACAATATTGTCGCCTATCGCGAGGGCATGGGCGCGGTGCCTCTAAGCAATGCAAGCGATTTCCGTGTCATCATGGGCGCGACGCAGGTCGAGCTGAGCGCGATCACCGCGCCCGATATCAAGCAGGCGGCCGATCTGCGCGGCAAGACGTTGGCGCTCGACGCGGTCGGCACGGGCTTCGCCTTCGTGCTTTACGCGATGCTCGAGCAACTCGGGCTCGGTGCGAAGGATTATACGCCGGTTGCGGTCGGCGCGACGCCGGAGCGATGGAAGTCGGTCCAGGAGGGCGCGCACGCCGGCACGATCACCATCGAGCCGTTCACGAGCATCGCGGCCAAAGCGGGCTTCAATGTGCTGCGTAAGAGCACGGACGCCTTCCCGGCCTATCAGGGCGGCATCGTCGCGACCCGTCAAAGCTGGGCCGTCGAGAATGCGGAAGCCGTGCGTGCCTTCATTCGCGGCTATTTGAAAGGGCTCGCGTGGACGCTGACGCCGGAGAATCGTGCTGCGGCGGCCGTGCTGCTGCAGGCGAAAATGCCGGAGATCAAGCCGGGTGTCGTCGATGCCGTGCTGGCCAGCGTGTTGTCGCCGCGTTCCGGTCTGACGCCGCAAGCGGCGATCCGGCCCGAGGGCATGCAGCGGGTTTTGGATCTGCGGTCGCAGTGGGGCGGAAGCGGCCGGCGCCTGAGCGGGTTCGACAAATATACCGACCTGTCATTCTACGAGGCAGCCCGTAGCGGGACGTGACGGACGCCACAACGAGACTTCTATGAGTGAGTTCAAGCTCAACGAGCGCCTCCTGAAGGCCGTCGGCAAGCCGCTGCGCCGCAAGGAGGACCTGCGCCTTCTCACGGGCAAGGGTCGCTTCACCGACGACTTCAACCTGCCCGGCCAGGTGTGGGCCGCGATGGTTCGTTCGCCGCATCCGCATGCGAAGATCAACAGCATCGACAAGACCGCGGCGCTGGCAATGCCCGGCGTGCTGGCCGTCTATACGGGTGCCAATTGCATCGCCGACGGACTGAAGCCCATTCCGCATAGCCCGGTGCCGTCGACGCGCTACGACGTGAAGTTGACCGGCCGCGGCGGCACGAAGATCTTCATCGGCGCGCATGACGTACTGCCGCCCGACAAAGTGCGTCATGTCGGCGAGGCGGTCGCCATGGTCGTCGCCGAGACGCGGGCGCAGGCTTATGCGGCGGCGGAGGCGGTCGAGGTCGATTACGAGCCGCTGCCGTCGGTGGCCGACTCACGGCAGGCGCTGAGTCCCGACGCGCCGAAGCTCTACGACGAGATGCAGGACAACGTGCTCGTCGACGCCAAGTTCGGCGATTCGGAGAATACCGAGAAGGCCTTCGCGCGCGCCGCGCATGTCGTGTCGATGCAGACGCATATCGGCCGCGTCACCGGCGTGCCGCTGGAGCCGCGGGCCTCGCTTGCGTTCTATGATCCCGCCGACGGCCGCTACACGCTGTATGCCGGCTCGGGCGGCGCGGTGAAGCAGAAATACGAGATCGCCGGCGTGCTCGGTGTCGAGCCCAAGGATGTGCGCATCATCGCGCTCGACATCGGCGGCAATTTCGGCACGCGCAACCGCGCCTTCGTCGAGTTTGGCCTAGTTTGCTACGCCTCGAAGAAGCTCGGCAAGCCGGTGAAATTCCGCGCCGAGCGGACCGAGTCCTTCCTGACCGACTATCAGGGCCGCGATCTGTTCGTCGATATTTCGCTGGCGCTCGATAAGGACGGCAAGTTTCTTGCCATCAAGACGGCGAACCTGAGCAATGTCGGCTCGCGCTGCGTTTCGCTCTCGCCGCTGAGCAAAGGGTCGGGCCTCATTACCGGCTCGTACAACATACCGTACGCGACGCTGCATGCGCAGGCGGTCTATACCAACACCATGCCGACGCAGGCCTACCGGAGTTCGGGTCGGCCGGAGGTGACCTTCGCCATCGAGCGCCTGATCGACAAGGCGGCGCGGGAACTGGGCTTCGACCGTCTCGACTTACGCCGGCGCAATCTCGTGACGCCCGAGCAGATGCCGTACACCAACGCGACCGGCATGAACTACGACAGCGGCGAGTACGAAGCGAACATGGACCGCCTGCTCGCGCTGGCGGATTGGCCCGGTGTCGAGGAGCGGCGCAAGGAAGCGCGCAGCCGTGGCAAGATCCTCGGTGTCGGCTTCTCGAACTACGTCGAGTCCTCGATCGGGTCGCCCAAGGAACGCGCCGACCTGATCGTCCATGCCGACAGCGTCGAACTCGTTATCGGCACGCAGCCGGCGGGCCAGGGACACGAGACGAGTTTTGCGCAGGTGACGGCGGACCTGCTTGGGCTGCCGTTCGACAGCGTCAACGTGACCCTCGGCGACACCGATATCGTGTCCGCCGGCGGCGGCACGCATTCGGGCCGCTCGATGCGCCACGCCAGCACGGTGATCGCGCTGGCCAGCGGCGATCTTATCGCCAAAGGCGAAAAGCTCGCCGCGCATATCTTCGGCGTGCCGATCGAGGAGGTGACGTTCGAGGACGGCATTTTCCGCGTCGCCGATCGCAACATCTCGCTGAGCTGGTTCGATCTTGCCGCCCGTTCGAACGGTCCCGATATCCCGGCTGACCTGCGCGGCGGCCTCAAGGTCCGGCGCGACAACGAGATGCACACGCCGGTGTTTCCGAACGGCGCCTGCTGCTGCGAGATCGAGATCGATATCGAAACCGGCGGCCTCGAGATCGTGCGCTATTCGACGGTCGACGATGTCGGCCGCTGCATCAATCCGCTGATCGTGCACGGCCAGACGCATGGCGGCATTGCCCAGGGTGTCGGCCAGGCGCTGTGGGAGGATTTCCATATCGATCCGGAGTCCGGCATCCCGACCGCGGGCTCGTTCATGGACTACGGCATGCCGCGCTTCGACAACATGCCGAGCTTCAAGACGCAGATCGTGGAGGTGCTGTCGCCGACCAATCCGTTCGGCGTGAAGGCCGGCGGCGAGGGCGGCACGACGCCGGCGCCGGCCGTGATCATGAGCGCGATCGAGGACGGCCTGAAGGAGTTCAGGCCGTTCGAGCTCGAATTGCCGATCACCTCGCTCAAGGTATGGACGATCATTCAACACGGCCGCCAGCGGCAGAAGGAGGCGCGGGCATGACGGTCGTCTCGATGACGGTCAACGGCGCGCCGGTGTCGCAGGATGTCCCTGACGAGACGCTGCTCGCTTTTTTCCTGCGGGAGCATCTTGGGCTGACCGGCACGCATGTCGGCTGCGACACAACGCAGTGCGGCTGCTGTGTCGTCCACCTCGATGGCCGGTCGGTCAAATCCTGTACCGTCTTGGCGGCGCATGCCGACGGGGCGAATGTGACGACCGTCGAAGGGCTGGCCAAGGATGGCCTGCTCAGTCCGATGCAGCAGGCCTTTCGCGATATGCACGCCCTGCAATGCGGGTACTGCACGCCCGGCATGGTAATGGCCGCCGCCAACCTGGTCGAGACCTACAAAGGCGAACTGACCGAAGCGGTGGTGCGCGAGGAGATGGAGGGCAACCTCTGCCGCTGCACCGGCTACCACAACATCGTCAAGGCGATCCTCGCCGTCGCGCACGGTGAGGTGACGCCGCACGACAAGGTGGAGGGCTGAGCCATGGCTCTCCAGCCATTTCGCCTGCTGCGTCCGACGTCGCTGGCCGAGGCAAAGGAGTTGCGCGCGGCGAACGGCGAGGCGTCGTTCCTGTCGGGCGGGCACACGTTGCTGCCGACCATGAAGCAAGGATTGGCGCGGCCGCCGGTCGTCATCGACCTCACGCGGATCGACAGCCTGCGCGGCATCGATGCATCGGCAAACGCCATCACCATCGGCGCCACCACCTTGCATGCGGATGTCGCGGCGTCGCAGGTGGTGCGGACAAAAATTCCCGTGCTGGCCGGGCTTGCGGGCTCGATCGGCGACCGGCATGTGCGCAACCGCGGCACCATCGGCGGCTCGCTTGCCAATAACGACCCGGCTGCGGATTATCCCGCCGCTGCATTGGGGCTCGGCGCGACCATCGTCACCGACCGGCGCGAGCTTGTGGCCGACGATTACTTCGTCAACTTGTTCGAGACGGCGCTTGCGCCCGATGAGATGATCACGCGGATCGTGTTTCCGACCCCCGATATCGCTGGCTACGCGAAATTCCGTCATCCGGCGTCGCGTTATTCGATCGCCGGGGTGTTCGTCTCGCGGAAGGGAGCAGACGTCCGCGTTGCCGTCACAGGCGCGGGCGAGCGCGGCGTGTTCCGGGTGACGGCCTTCGAGCAGGCGCTGGCGAAGGATTTCCGCGCCGAGGCTCTCGAAGGCCTCGCGGTCGATCCCTCGGGGTTGCTCGAGGATCTGATCGCGACCAAGGAATATCGCGCACACCTCATTCACGTGATGGCGCGCCGCGCCCTGGGCAATCTCGGTACGACGCAGTCCTATAAATAGAAGGAACGATCGCCATGGCTGACGCGCCAGCCGACCTGCAGGAACACCTCGCCCGGCTGACCGCACGCGGCCTTGTCACGCGCATCGATCGTCCGATCAACAAAGACACCGAGTTGCATCCGCTCGCACGCTGGCAGTTCCAGGGCGGCTTGCGCGACGAGGAGCGCCGGGCCTTTCTGTTCACCAACGTGACGGGCGCGCAGGGCGAGCACTACGATATCCCGGTGCTGGTCGGCGGGCTTGCCGCTTCGCCCGAAATCTATGCCGCCGGTCTCGGCGTGCCGGTGGAGGATATCGGCAAGGTCTGGGTGCGGGCGATGGCCGAGCCCATTGCGCCGGTACTGGTCGATACCGCGCCGTGTCAGGAAGTGGTGCAGACGGGCGAAGCGCTTCGGACCGAAGGTCTGGCGCGTCTGCCCGTGCCGATCTCGACCCCGGGTTTCGACGCTGCGCCATATCTGACGGCGACTTTGTGCGTCACCAAGGATCCCGACAACAACATCCAGAACATGGGCACGTACCGGGCGGCGCTGAAGGCGAACGACCGGCTGGGCGTGCGGATGGCGTCGCGGCTCAGCGGCGCCGGCGGCTATCTGCATTGGGAAAAGTACAAGAAGCTGGGCAAGCCGATGCCCTGCGCGATCGTCCTGGGTTGCGCGCCGGCGGTGCTGTTCACTGGACCGCAGAAGCTGCCGGTGGATGTCGACGAGATGGCGGTGGCCGGCGGTCTTATGGGCAAGCCGGTGCGGACGGTGCGCTGCAAGACCATCGATCTGGTGGTGCCGGCGGATGCCGAGTTCGTCATCGAAGGGCTGATCGACACGGATCTGCTGGAACCGGAAGGTCCGTTCGGCGAGAGCCACGGCCATGTCGCCCTCGAAGACTTCAACATGTCGATGACGGTGACGGCGATCACGCATAAGCGTAAGCCCGTCTTCATCTCGATCATCAGCCAGGTGACGCCGAGCGAGTCGTCGGTGCTCAAGAAGGTCGCCTATGAGCCGATGTATCTCGAGCATCTGCGGCAGGTGCTGGGTATCCGCGGCGTCAAGCGCGTGGTCATGCATGAGCCGCTGACCAACCTGCGCAAGGTCATCTTCGTGCAATTCGCGCGCGGCACGCCGAAGCCGGAGGTATGGCGCGGCATGCAAGGCGCCGCGACCCTGCAGGCCCAATGCGGCAAGCTGGTCATCGGTGTATCCGAGGACATCGATCCGGAGAACGCCAATGCGATCTTCTGGTCGCTCGCCTACCGCTCCGATTTCACCGAGGACCTGCTGGTCACGCCATATCGTTCGAGCGGTCACGGGCCGAAGTCCGGCCGGGCGGCGATGGAAGGCACGCTGCTCATCGACGCCACGCTCAAGCACGACATGCCGCCGCTGGCGCTGCCGGCGGAAGCCTTCATGACGCAGGCCAAGGCGATCTGGGAGGAGTTGGGGCTGCCGCGCATCGTGCCGCAATCGCCCTGGCACGGCTACCAGCTCGGCGACTGGTCGGAAGAGTGGAGCGGCTTTGCAGACGCGGCCGTGGCCGGCGCGTGGCGCCAGACCGGCGAATCGACTTACCGTCGTCGCCATGGCAATTTGAAGCCGGAAACGCCCGTTCGCGCCGTCGAATCGGGCAAGAAGTGAGCGCACGCGCGAGGGATTGAGAGAGAGAGATGGCCAAAGGGGCAACCAGACTGGTCGCGATCAGCGGACAAGGCGAGCCTCAAGCGCGCCGCTCCGCTGGCGCCCGTCAGAAGTCGGCCGGGGATACCGCCGCCGCGCCGGTCGTCCGTCTCGCGCCGTTGCGGCAGCCTTCGGCCCCCTTGCGCAACAAGATCATCGCTGCATTGCGTAGCGCGATCGAGACCGGCCTGCTTGTCCCCGGGCAGCGGCTGATTGAGAAGGATTTGTGCGACCAACTGGCCGTCAGCCGCACGTCCCTGCGCGAGGCGCTGCGCGAACTGCAGGCTGAGGGTATCCTCGAATACAACTCGAGCCGTGGTCTCTCGGTCAGCCGCATCTCCATCGACGACGCAAAGAACGCCTATCGCATTCGCGCGGTCCTCGAGGCGCTCGCGGTCGAGCAATTCATCGAGCATGCCGATGATGCGCAGCTCAAGGAACTGCGTCAGGAAGGCGAACGGCTGAAGCGGGCCTATCGCGGCGGCGTCCTCGATGAGATTTTGCTGGCTAAGCGCACGTTCTACGATCGCATCTGTGCTGGCGCTAAGAACCCGATCGCCTTCGATATGATCAACCGGCTGGTGCTGCGGACGTCGAGCCTGCGGAAGGTGTCGCTGTCACGAAAGGCCCGGCATCAGCAAAGCATCGCCGAGATCGAAGCGTTGCTTGACGCGATCCAGCGCCGCGACGCACGGCGGGCGCGGGCCGCGGCCATCGAGCACGTCAACAATTCCGCCCTGTCGGCATTGGGCGAGGCGGTCCAATAGCCGGCCGGCTGTGGAACCGGCCCGGCCGGTTTGACAGCAATTATTGAACTAAGTATTTGAAAACGCGGCGGGACGGGCTTTTTTTAAAGCAACGGCTGTCACCGCGCGGTGTTGTACGCCCCGAGATTGGTGCCGCGCGGGCTGGAACTGCTAATAAAAACAATGGGGGCTGGGTAGGAGACGCGCCGCGTGATTGCCATCGAGCAGCTTCGTTACGTCCGTCTGGGGACACCCGATCTTGCGGCGGCAACCGACTTTGCGCAGCGCATCCTCGGCCTGCAGATCGTCGACAAAGGCCCCGACCAGGTCTTTTTCCGTTCCGACTATCGCGATCACACGCTGGTCTATGTCCGCGCCGACAAGCCTTCCTGTGCCGTCGCGTTGGAACTGCGTGATCTCGAGACCTTGGCCGCGGCCGAAAAGGCTCTCGCCGCCGAGGGCTACAAGGTCACGCGCGGCAGCGCCGAGGAGGCCGAGCGGCGCAAGGTCAAATATTTCGCCTCATTCGCGGATCGCAGCGGCAACGTGTTCGAACTCGTGGTGCGCCCGCTGCAGTCGGGCTGGCGCTATTTCCCCGAGCGTGACGCGGGCATCCTAGGTCTGGAAGACGTCGCTTTGCGCTCGACCGCCAACGGCGCGGACGAGGCACTGTGGACCAAGGTCTTCAACGGTCGTGTGAGCGACTGGGTAGGCGATGCGGCCTACATCCGCTTCGACGACGCGCATCATCGGCTGGCCTTCCATCCGTCGAACCGCGGCGGTCCGCTCGCCATCGAATACGCGGTCGAGGATGTCGATCTGCTGATGCAGAACAGCTATTTCCTGCGGGCGGCGCAGGTGCGCATCGTCGACGGCCCCGGCCGCCGCCCGTCCTCCAATCAATTGTTCCTCACCTTCGCCGGCCCGGATGGCGTGCTGTTCAGCTATGTCGCCGAAGGCGCTAAGATCGCCGACGAAGAAAAGCACCGGGCTCGCCAGTTCGCCAAGAACCGCGGTTCCTTCTGCGCGTGGGGCAGCGACTGCGAGATTCCGGAACTGCAGGGTTAGGAGCGCGATCATGATCAAGCTGCAGGACGTCTCTTACGTTCGGCTCGGCACGGCCGATCTCGAAGGCTCGACGCGTTTCGCCACCGAATTTCTCGGCTTGGAAATCGCCGAGCGCAGCAAGGACGGCATCTATTTCAAGTCGGACGAGCGCGAACATACCCTGTTCTACTTCGAGGGCGATCCGCGCGATCATGTCGCCGCCTTCGAAGTCGGCTCGCGCGAGGATCTCGAGAGCGCGGCGCGTGAACTGGAGGCGCTGGGCCATGCCGTTCACGGCGGCACCGCGGCGGAAGCCGAGGCGCGCAAGGTCAAGGACTTCATCGCCTTCAACGATCCGAGCGGCAACCGCATCGAACTCGTTTGGCGGCCGGCCTATAGCGGGCAGCGCTACCACGGCCTGCGCGATGCCGGCATCACCGGCTTCAGTCACATCGGCCTGTGCAGCACCGACCCGGCGCGCGATGAAATGTTCTGGACCCGCGTCTGCAATGCCCGTGTCAGCGACCGCATTGGTGAAGCGCCGCTTCTGCGCATCGACGAGGTACATCACACCATCGCGCTGTTTCCGTCGCCGACGAAAGGCATCCAGCACATCAACCATCAGGTTGAGAGCGGCGACGACGTGATGCGCTCGTTCAACTTCCTCAACGACCGGCAGGTGCGCATGGTTTTCGGCCCGGGCCGGCATCCGACCTCGTCGGCGCGCTTCCTTTATTTCGAAGGCCCGGACGGCATGGTGTTCGAATATTCGTCGGGCGTGAAGTCGATCGCCGACGAGCTGCTTTACCGGGAGCACCAGTATCCCTTCGATCCGAAGGGCTTCTGCAAATGGGGCGCCAAACCCAACATTCCGGAATTCCAGAAGTAAGGCGCGCAGGCGCTCTGCTCCGGTCTCCGTTCGTCCCCGCGAAAGCGGGGACCCAGCTTGAAGTGGCAGCCTCGCATTGGGCGCTGGAGTCCCGCTTGCACGGGGAATGAGCGGAGCATGTTTCAACGTCAGTGGGTCACGACCTAGAATCCGCCGCGGCCGCCGCCCATACCCATGCCGCCGCCACCGCCGCCCCTATGGCCGCCACCCCGGGGCGCGGCCTTCTCGGGCGTGCCGCTGATCTCCTGCGGCGTCACGCGGCAATCGTGGTTGGTGTCGTAGCGCGCGAAGAACGGGCTGGGCTTGTCGACGAACTCCGCCCGGCTCACGCGCCGGTCGTGATTGTCGTCGAAGTAGGACATATCGGCGTCGGCGAAGAGCGGCTCCATTTTCTGGAGGCTTCGGAATTCCGTCGCGTCCAGAAAGCCGTCCGCGTTCTTATCGGCCAGCGTGAAGAGGCGGTTCGCGTATTGCCGCCATTCGTCGCAGGTCAGCGTGCCATCGTGGTTCGCATCCCAACGCGCCATCGATGCGACGAACGGATCGGGCGCAGGAGCCCGGCCTGGCGGTCCTCCCAGGCCTGGCGTTTGCGCCTGCGCAAGCACAGCTGACAGTGCCACCAACACCCCGCCGGTCAATAACGACAGTCGAAAAGGACGGCGGCGATCCGGGAACGGGCGCATCGTTTAACTCGCTTTGGCGACGGACCCGCCGCACTGAGGATTTGATTGGGGCCGAACTATGCGTGACGACGCAAACTCGCCCTCCTGTTACAGAGCGGAAACCAAATAAGCGAGGATGCAGCGAAGTGGTGCTGCGGCGGTCGCGTCAGTTGGTGGGAACGCGCAAGGATCAGTCTCATCCTGACGTTAATATGTGCAGTGCGGCATCGTGCCCACAGTTGCATCGGCCGAATTCTTTAGTATCATTTATAATACAAAGTGACGCCGGGCCCTTCCGGCGCGGGGTGGTGAACATTCGTCATGGCTGAGCCAAGAGTCGTTATCGTCGGTGCCGGTCCGGTCGGGTTGACCGCAGCCCTGTTGTTTGGCCGCAGCGGCATTCGGGTGACCCTGCTCGAGGCCGAAGCCGCGGTGTCGGAAGAGCTGCGCGCCTCCACCTTCCATCCGCCGACGCTCGATATGCTGGCGCCGTACGGCATCACCGCGCGGATGCTGGCCGAGGGGCTGATCTGTCCGACCTGGCAGATAAGGATGCATCCGTCGGGCGAGCGCGCTGTGTTCGATCTCAACGTACTGCGTGACGAAACCGATCATCCTTACCGGTTGCAATGCGAGCAATCGAAGTTCGGTCAATACCTCGTCGACGCGTTGCGTGACGTGCTGGAGGTGACGCTGCGCTTTTCGACCAAGGTTACCGATGTCACCCAGGACGGCGACAAGGTGAAGGTGGTCGCCGCGTCAGCCGATGGCGAAGAGGTTCTCTTTGCCGATTACGTGATCGGCGCCGATGGTGCGCGCAGCACGGTGCGCCGCTGCCTCGGCATCGAGATGGACGGCGACATCTATCCGGAAACGACCATCCTCGCGACCACGCACTTTCCGTTCCACGAGTATTTGGACGGTCTCTCGAACGTCTCGTACTGCTGGAAACCGAATGGCACCTTTAGTCTGCTGCGGCTCCCCGACGTCTGGCGCGTGAGTCTGCATCCGCCGGAAGGCATGTCCACCGAGGAGGCGCTGCAGCCGGACCCGCAGCAGGAGATGTTGCACGATATCGTGCCGGATGCCGGCCCGATCGACGTGCTGCAAACGCGGCCCTACCGCATCCACCGCCGGCTTGCCGACACCTATCGCAACGGGCGCGTGCTGCTGGCGGGCGACGCGGCGCATCTCAACAGCCCGTCTGGCGGCATGGGCATGAACGGCGGCATCCACGACGCGTTCAATCTCTGCGAGAAACTGATCGCGGTGTTGCGCGGAGAGGCGGGCGACGAACTTCTCGATCGCTATGAACGTCAGCGCCGGCCGATCGCGGCGGAAGAGATCATCCAGCAGGCCGACCGCAACCGCGCGCGCATGCGCGAACGCGACCCGTCGCGGCGCCAGACGATTCTGGAGGACTTGCAGCGCACCACATCCGATTCAGCAAAGCTGAAAGCCTATTTGCTGAAATCGTCGATGATTGACGGCCTCAGACGTGCCGCTGTGATCGAGTAGCGCATTCCATCATTGTTCAGGCTGCCGGGAAAAGGAAAATCTATGACATCGAGACTCGTCCGGCTTTCGGCTGCCTTCACCGTGGGGCTCGTGCTCGCCTTCGCGTCGTTCGTCGCACCGAGCGTCGCAGATGACGATGCCTATCCGTCGCGTCCGATCACGGTCATCGTGCCGTTCCCGCCCGGGGGCTCCTCGGACATCATCATGCGCATCGCCTCGCAAAAGGCGTCTGAAATCCTCAAACAGCCGATCATCATCGAGAACCGGCCGGGCGGCGCCGGCAATGTGGCGGCCGTCGTCATCAAGCATGCGACGCCCGATGGTTATCTGTTGATGATGGGCCACACCGGCACGCATGCGGTCAATCCGTCGCTCTACACCAATCTTGCCTTCGACCCCGTCAAGGACTTCCAGCCTGTCGTACCTTTGATTTCCTTCAACAACATCTTGCTGGTGCCGGCGGACAGCCCGGCAAAGTCGGTCAAGGATCTCGTCGCGCTCGCCAAATCGAAGCCTGAAGGCCTCAGCTACGGCTCACAGGGCATCGGCACCGGCGGCCACCTGCTGGGCGAGTTGCTGGCCAAACACGCCGGCATCAAGCTCCTGCACGTGCCCTATCGCGGTATCGCGCCGGCCGTGACCGACGCGGTCGCCGGCCGCGTCGACATGATCTTTTCCTCCTATATCTCGTCCGCGGGCTACATCGAAAGCGGCAAGCTGCGCATGCTGGCGACCAGCGGCACGGTGCGTCACCCGCGCATACCCGACGTCCCGACGATGGCGGAGTCCGGCTACCCGGACGTTCATATGGAGCAATGGTTCGGTCTGTTCGCGCCGGCGGGGACGCCGCGTCCGATCGTCGACAAGCTCAACGCCGCCTATGTCGCTTCGCTCAACAGCGATGCCGTCAAGGATCGCGTCGTGCCGCAGGTTGCCACTGTGATACCGGGTACGCCCGAGGATCTCGAGGCCATGATGAAGCGCGACATCGTGCGGCTGGGCAAGGTCGTGAAAGAATCCGGCGCCCAGGTGCCGCAATAAACGGTCAACAGCATGTCGCTTGAATACGCGCCGCGCGGCCTCATCGGCATGCTGACGCCGCAGGCCAACACGACGGTTGAACCGGAGTTCAACCTGCTGTGGCCCGAGGGCTTCGCCATGATCAACGCGCGGCTGATGAGCGATGGAAAGTCGCTGAGCGCCCGGTTGATCGACTATTTCGACCAATACGATGCCTCGTTGCGGCAATTCGCTAATGCGCCTATTGGCGTCGCGGCGGCGGCCTGCACCGGTGCTTCGTATCTTGCGGGCCGGGTGAAAGAGGCGGCGCTGGTGGCCGACATCGAGGCCCGGCACGGTTATCCCTTCGTCACCGCCGCGCTGGCGGTGGTCGATGCCTTGCACGCCTTGGACGCGCGGCGCATTGGTCTGGTGTCGCCTTATCCAGACGATCTGAACGCTGCGAGCATCGCCTATTGGCGGACCCACGGCTTCGAGGTGGGGGACGTCGCTCGCACGCTCAACGACGACAGTACGTTTCATCCGATCTACAGCCTGAGTGGATCGAGCGCGGGCCGCGCTTTGCAGGAGCTCGAGCAAAAGCCACTCGATGCGATCGTGATGCTGGGCACCGGCATGCCGACGCTCCGCCCCATCGCCGCGTCGATCGGCTGGCGCGGGGCGCCGGTGATGTCATGCAATCTTTGCTTGGCGTGGCGGGCCGTGACCGTGCTCGACAAGACAGCGCCGAGTGCCGACACGCTTGCCCCATGGCTGAAGGGCGACCCTTGGGTTGCGCGTCTCAGCGTGCGGCAATGACGCGTCGGATATCGCCCTTCGGCTCCGTCCAGACGAGTTCGCCGCGATCGACCATGTAATTGACGTGTGCCAGCACTTCGCTGAAAGCAAAGCTCATCTCGTGCGGCGTCAGCGTGTGGTGGAAAACGACTGGCACCAGATCGGCCGCTGAATGTGGCGCGTCCGCGCAAGCCTCCGCGATGGCGGCGCAGCGTAGTCCGTGATGCGCGATCAATTCGTCGATGCGCGTGTGAAGCCGGTAAAATGGCAATTGATGGCCCGGCAGGACGAACGCATCCTCCGGCAGCGTCGCGCGGAGCGATTTCAACGAGCGTAGATAGAGCCCGAGCGGATTGCCCTCCGGCTCCACGGCCCAGACGCTGATGTTCGGTGAGATTTTCGCGAGCACCTGGTCGGCGGAGAGAAACAGCTTCTCCTCCGCGCAATAGAGCATCACCTGCTCGGGCGCATGGCCATCGCCGGTCAGCACCGCGAAGGAGCGGCCGCCGATCTTCAGCGTGTCGCCGGCGACGACGCGCCGGAACGTCGGCGGGAGGCCCGTGACCATGGTCAGATAGTCGTGGCCGCGCGTCGACACGAGCCGCGTCGTCTCAGCGTCCAGACCGTGACGCAGATAGAAGTTGCGGTAGACATCGGCCTCCAGCGCGCCGGGGCTGAGCGAGATGTTGTCGCAGCCGAGGTAGGTGGTCTCGCTGGTGACGAGCGGCACGTCGCAGCGCTGCGTCAGCCAGCCGGCGAGACCGATATGATCGGGATGATAATGCGTGACGATCAGGCGCGTCAGTTTGTGGCCGCGTAAGGGCCCGGCGAGCAGATCTTCCCAGACCGCGCGCGTGAGATCGTCGCCGAGGCCGGTATCGACCGCGGCCCAGCCGTCGCCGTCCTCGATGAGGAAGATGTTGACGTGGTTCAGCCGGAACGGAAGCGGGATCCGGGCCCAGAGGATGCCCGGGGCGACCTCCAGGACTTGGCCAGGTTCGGGCGGGACCGGGAGGGGAAAATGCAGGCTTGTCTCAGGCTTGTTCATGCCCTCCGTCTTAGGCCCTTATCGGCCCGCGGGCGAGCCCCGGAAATGCATGGGTAGGACGGCAGCATCACCCCAACCTCCGCTCATTGCCGCTGAACAGGCTAAACCGCTGCCAGCTTCGCCGTCTCGCCCACGCGGGCCTTGAACCGCGGCAGCACCTCGCGCATCAGTCGCTCCATCGACGCGCGCACGATCGGCTGCGCCAGGAGGCCGAAATTGTGCAGCGTCGAGACGTGGCGCACGCCCATGCGGTGCAGCGCCACGAGTTTATCGGCGACGGTGTCGACCGAGCCGAACAGGTGCAGCTCGTTTTTCATGGCATCGTCATAGGTCGACTTGCGTGCGTAGAGGCGGGTGTCGACGTAAAGGTTGAAGGCTTTCTCGGCATCGCGCCGCGCGGCCGCATCGCTCTCAGCGACATGGGTGTGCAGCGTCACCACGGTGTCGTCGTCGTTCGCAGACGTGCCGTTGTCGGCCATGTTACTTTCAGACCTGCCGCGCCGGTATTCGGCCACGAGATCGCCGATCTGGTCGAAGTGCTCGAGCGAGGCATAAGGCACGCACATCAGGTTGTTGCCTTGTTTACCGATGTGGAAGGCGGCCTCGCGCCGCAGCACCGCGACATAGATCGGCACCTCGCGTTGGATCGGTACGACGTTGAGCGCCACGGCGTCGATGTCAGTGAACTTGCCTTTGGCGGTGACGCGCTCGCCACTCAGCAGGCGCCGCACGATCGCGAGGTTCTCGTCGAAACGGTCGCGCTTCTCGGCCGGGTCGACGGCGTAGCCCGCGAACTCGTGCGGCAGATAGCCGGAGCCGACGCCGTAGACCAGCCGCCCGCCCGAGAGGATGTCGACCATGGCGTAGCTCTCCGCCACCGTCAGCGGGTTATGAAAGGTGAGGATCGAGATGGCGGTGCCGAGCCTCAGACGCTGCGTGCGCTGCGCGAGGCTCGACAGCATGATCGCCGGATTGGGCACGACCCCGTATTCGTGGAAGTGATGCTCGGCGACCCAGAAGGTGTCGTAGCCGAGTTTGTCGGCCAGTTCCGCCTGCGCGATGATCTCGCCATAGAGCTGCGGCACCGTACGGGCGCCGGACGGGTAATGGTCCTGGACCGAGAAGATCGACAGCTTCATGGCGTTCCTCAGTTCTTGTTGTTGACGAAGTTCCACACCTTGGCCGGCGCTTCCCAGTGAGCGTTGTGGCCGGCGCCGTCGATCGCGCGCGCCGCGGCATCGATCGTCTGCATCTGCGTAAGCGTCACCATCGGGTCTCTGGCGCCGGCTGCTAGCCGCAGCGGCGCCGCCGCGAGCTTCAGCAGCGCGGGGATGGAAGGGCCGACGCTGCCAAAAGCGCGCGGATCCATCGCGACCTGCCATTGTCCCTCGCTGCCGCCGATGCCCGAGGCCGCCGTCTCGGAGTCGGGATCGACGAGGCCGATGAGGCCGGAGATCTTGAGGAAGCGGTCGACCGCCTCGGCACGTGTCGTGAAAGAACGCGCCGGCCGCAACGACAGTTCGCGCGCTTTGCCTTCTTCCTCCGGCGTCCAAACGAGCTTCACGCCGAAGGCCGCGACGTCGGCCACATGCGGTCCATACCAACCGGTTGCGACGAGCGCAGCCACCACGCCGCCCATGGAGTGGCCGACGAGCGTGACGTTGCCCGGCTCCTCGCTTTCGATCAGGCCGGCGATGTCGGCGGCGTGCATCGCATAGCCGTAAGGCCCGTGCATCACGGAACGGCCGTGGCCGCGCAGATCGGGCGCGAGCCAGCGGCCGGGCCAATGATCGCCGGCGATCGCCAGCATGCGCGACCACACCGCACGGTTGGCTCCTAAGCCGTGGATCAGCACCGCGAGCTTCTCGCCGCGCCCGCCGCGTGTCGCGCTCAAGCCGCGCCGGGAGATGAGGTCGTCGGTCATAGTACGCCTCTTAGTGTGGTCGAAGAGCGTCGCCGCATACGCCGCTCATTCCCGCGCAAGCGGGAATCCAGCGCTGGGTCCCCGCTTTCGCGGGGACGAGCGGCATGTGGGGTGCGATCCGGCCAATCATCATCACAATCCCAGATAGGCTTCGCGCACACGCGGATCGTGGGCCAGGCTGGCGCTTTCACCCGACAGCACGATGCGTCCGGTCTCCAGCACATAGGCGCGGTCGGCGATGGCCAGCGCCGCGTTGACGTTCTGCTCGACCAGCAGAATGGTCATGCCCTCCTTGCGTAGCGCCACGACGGTATCGAGGATCTGGTCGACCAGCACCGGCGCAAGCCCCATCGACGGCTCGTCGAGCAGCAACAGCCGCGGGTCGCTCATCAGTGCGCGACCCATCGCCAGCATCTGCTGCTGACCGCCCGAGAGCGTGCCGGCGGCGGTGTGGCGCTTGCCGGCAAGCGCGGGGAACAGCGTGTAAACACGCTCCATCGCGTGCGGCAGGTCGGCGGCGTGGCGGCGGAAAGCCCCGAGCTTGAGATTGTCCTCGACCGACAGCGGCGCGAACACCTGCCGCGCCTCGGGCACCTGGGCGACGCCGCGCGCGACGCGTAAGTGCGCCGGCAGGCGGTCGAGCGGTGCGCCGTCGAACAGGATGCGGCCCTTGGTCTGCGGCAAGATGCCGGAGATGACGCGCATCAAGGTCGTCTTGCCGGCGCCATTGCTGCCGATCAAGGTAACGATCTCGCCGCGGCCGACGTCGAGCGAGACGCCGTGCAGCACTTCGATGCGGCCGTAGCGGCAGGTGATGTCGGCGACGCTAAGCACGCGCCGCCTCCCGTTGTCCGTGCTTGCCGAGATAGGCCTCGATCACGCTCGGATTCGCGCGGACCTCGGCGGCGGTGCCTTCAGCGATGGTGCGGCCCTGATCGAGCACGTGGATGCGGTGGGAGATCTTCATCACCAGCTTCATGTCGTGCTCGACCAGCACGACGGTGACGCCGCGCGCGGCGATCTTCTGGATCACATCGTCGATCTCGGCGGTCTCGACCGGATTGCAGCCGGCGGCCGGCTCGTCGAGCAGCAACACTTTCGGTTCGGTGGCGAGGGCGCGGGCGATCTCGAGTCGGCGCAAGGCGCCGTAGGGCAGCGTGCCGGCGGGGCGCTCGGTCATGTCACGCAAGCCCACGAATGCCATCAGCTCCTCGGCCTTCTCCCGCGTGACGCGGTTCTGCCTGAGCACCGACGGCAAGGTGAACAGATGCGCGACGACATTGCGCCGCTCGTGCAGGTGGCGGCCGACCATCACGTTCTCGGCGGCGCTCATGCGGAAGAATATCTGCAGGTTCTGGAAGGTGCGCGACAGCCCGCGCCGGGCGAGAAGATGCGGCGGCAGGCCGGTGACGTCCTCGCCATGAAGCGCGACGCGGCCGCTGCTCGGCGCGTAGAGACCGGAGATGATGTTGAACAACGTTGTCTTGCCGGCGCCGTTCGGGCCGATGATGGCGAAGATCTCGCCCGGGTCGACCTTGAGCGACACATTCGACAGCGCGTTGATGCCGCCGAAGCTGATGCTGATGTTCGAGGCTGCCAGCACGCTCACCTCCGCGTCAGGCGCGCGGCGAGCGCGGGCACGATGCCGGACGGCAGGAAGATCATCACCAGCATCATGATGAGGCCGAGCGCGATGTGTTCGTACTCGTGCAACACGGTCAGCACCTGCGGCAGCAGCACCAAGAGCGCCGCGCCGACGATGCTGCCGAAGATGGAGCCGAGGCCGCCGAGCACGGCCATGGTGACGAATTCGATCGAGCGCAGGAAGCCGGCGGTGATCGGCGTCACCAAGCCGTCGAACAGCGCGAGATAGGCGCCGGCGATGGCGGCGTAGACGGCCGAGATGACGAAGGCGATGAGCTTGTAGCGGGCGACGTCGACGCCGAGCACGCGCGCGGCGGTTTCGCTATCGTGGATGGCGCGCAAGGCCCGGCCGGTGGGGCTGGCGATGAGGTTCGCCGCGATCCAGGCGCCGATCACCAAAGTGATACCGGCGATCCAGTACCACATGCGTGGACCGAAGACGCGGAAGCCGAAGACTTCGAGGCGTGGCACCGGCATGCCATCCGGGCCGCCCGTCCAGGCAGACTCGTTGGTGAAGACGAGCGCGATCAGCAGGCCGAGGCCGAGCGTCGCCACAGCGAGATAGTGACCGCGCAAGCGCAGGATCGGCCGGCCGACGAGGAAGGCCATCAGGCCTGCGGCCGCGGCACCGATGATGAGCGCGGCCCAGGACGGGATGCCGAGATGCGTCGGACCGATCGCCACGGCGTAGGCGCCAATGCCGAAGAAGCCAGCATGGCCAAGGCTCACTTGGCCGGCAAAGCCCATCAAGAGATTAAGCCCGACAACGGCGATGGCGAAGATCGCAACCAGCGCGGCGACGCGCAGGTAGTAGACCGACGGTAAGACGAGCGGCAGCACCGCGACGATCACCGCCAGCAGCACGACGACGGCGTAGGGGCTGTCGAAGAAGCGCCGCATCATGGGGCTTCTCCGAAATATCTTCCGCTCGTCCCCGCGCAAGCGGGGACCCAGCGCTGGATTCCTGCTTGCGCGGGAATGAGCGGAGACCGGTTCGGACTTCGGAAAGCGGGGAGAAAATGAACCATCACTAAACCCGCTCCACGCCGGCGCGGCCGAACAGGCCCTGCGGCATCACAAACAGCACCAGCAGGATGACGAGGAAGCCGATGGCGTCCTTGTAGCCCGACGAGATGTAGCCGGCGCCGAAAGCTTCCAGCAGGCCGACCAGCAGGCCGCCGACCACCGCGCCGAGTGGATTGCCCATGCCGCCCAGCATGGCGGCGGCGATGCCCTTGAGCGCGAGCAGCGTGCCGGCGTCGTAGCTCGTCAACGTGATCGGCGTTGCCAGCACGCCGCCAATGGCGCCGATAGCGGCGGACACCGCGAAGGAGAGTGCGACGACCGCACCCGTGTTGATGCCGACCAGCTTGGCCGCGGTGCGGTTGGCGGCGGTGGCGAGGATCGCCTTGCCCGTCAGCGTCATGGTCACGAACACCCACAGCGCCAGGACGATCAACCCGGCGCCGATCAGCACGATCACGCTCTGCGGCAGGAGCGCCGCGCCGCCGACGATCCATGGCGCATCGCCGGCGAAGGGTTTCAGCGAATGGAAGTTCTTGTCGAACACCAGGCTGGCGACACCGCGCATCAGGATCGACGCGCCGATGGTGATGATGATGAGGCTGACGGCCGAGGCGCCGCGCGCCGGCGCGATGCCGAGCCAATAGAGCGCGAGCCCGACCACGATCGCGACAGCAACCGCAAGCAGGGCTGCGAGCGGCAGCGGCACGCCGGCGGCGGTCGCGAACACCGTGACCATGCCGCCCAGCATGACGAACTCGCCTTGCGCGAAATTCAGCACATCGGAGGCGTTGTAAATGAGCGTAAAGCCGAGCGCGACCAGGGCGTAGATCGCGCCCACGGTCAGCCCGGAGAAAAGGAACTGCAGGAATTCGGACATATCCACCTCTGTCCCTCCCCCGCTTGCGGGGGAGGGTGGTCGGCGAAGCCGACCGGGTGGGGGCTATTTGAAAAACGACCCCACCCGGCTGCTCGCTTCGCTCGCAGCCACCCTCCCCTTTCAGGGGAGGGATGGCGCTCCATCACGACCCCGGATTGATCAGCACCCAGTCGCCGTTCTTGATCTCGAGCATTCGGAACGCCGTCAGGTCGAGGCCGAGATGGTCGGTCGGCGACATGTTCACGACGCCGCCGGTGCCCATGAAGCTCTTGGTCTTTTCGATCTCGTCGCGCACCTTGGCTTTGTCGGCGCTCTTGGCGCGCTTCATCGCCTCGACCAGGATCATCAGGCCGTCATAGGCATGACCGCCGAAGGTCGAGACGGGCTGGCCGGTCTTCTGCTCGTAGGTGGTCTTGTAGTCGACCACGACCTTCTTCTGCGGGTCGTTGTCCGGCAGCTTCTCGGCGACGAGCAGCGCCGCTGCCGGCAGCCGCACGCCCTCGGCGGCGGGGCCGGCGAGGGAGATGTACTGCTTGGAGCCGACACCGTGGCTCTCGTACAGCGGCACCTTGATGTCGAGCTGCTTGTAGTTGCGCGTCACGATCGCCGGGCCCTGACCGAAGCCGGGATTGACCACGGCCTGGATTCCCGCCGTGCCTTTGATCTTGGTGAGCTGCGGCGTCATGTCGGTGTCGCCGGGGCCGTAGCTCTCGTCGGCCAGCACCTCGATGCCGTACTTGCCGGTGACGGTCATGCACTGCTGCCGCATGGAGGCGCCGAAGGCGTCCTTGCCGGAGATCATGCCGACCTTGGTGAGGCCGCGCTTCTTGAGATCCTCGAAGATCTTCTCGCATGCCATCAGGTCGGTGTGCGGTGTCTTGAAGTTCCACTTCTTGACCGGCGTGACGGCCTGCACGGCGCCGGCGAAGTTGATCAGCGGCACCTGGGCGTCTTCCGCGAGCGGAATAAGCGCCATGGTCGTCGCCGTGGTCGAGCCGGCGAGCAGCGCGTCGACGCCGTCCTGTTCCAGCGCGCGCGTGCCGAAGGTGCGTGCTTGGTTGGGGTCGCCGCCGTCGTCATAGACGAACAGCTTGATCTGCTGGCCGTTGATGCCGCCCTTGGCGTTGATGTCGGCGACGTACATCTCGATCGTCTTCTTCTCGGGATCGCCGAGGAAGGAGGCGGGGCCGGTGACGGAGAGAATGGCGCCGATCTTGATGTCGGCGTGGGCGGCGCTCGCCGCCGTCAGGAACGCGGCCGCGGCCAGCAGCCTAGGCAGAAGTCTTCCGACGCGTGGTGTCATGGTTTCCTCCCATGGTGGACGTTTCCTCTTCGTGAGCGGCCGTCTTTGTTCGCGGCCGTCTCACTTCAGCGTGGCATCGGGCTTTACGCCGCGCGCTGGCGGCGGAAGCTGGCGATGCGGAACCGATTGGCGACGAATGCCGCATCGGTCAGACAGGCATTGCCGGCGGGATTGGCGCCGGTGACGTGGTAGTCCGAGAACGCGGCGGACTGGTTGACATAGATGCCGCCGGTGAGATTGACCGACAGCGCGACGCCGGAGCGGGCGAAGGCATCGGCCGCTTGATCGATCACCTTGTCGTCAGTCGAATAGAGCGAGGCGGTGATGGCGCCCTTGCGCTTGGTCGATTCCGCCGCGCGGGCGATCGACTCGGCCGTGTCGGCGGTCTTCACCACGAAACTGATCGGCCCGAAGCGCTCCTCGCCCCAGGCGCTGTCGTCCTTGGCGTCGACCGCGAGCACCAGCGGGCTCGCGGTGCGGGCGCCATCGAAGCCGGTCACAGGCACCGCGATGGAATCGCGCACGACGCGGCCGAGCTTGCGCGATGCGGCGACGCGCGCGACGGTCGCCTCGTTCTGCACGGCGCCGAGAATGCCGGCGGCGCGCTCCGGCTCGCCCAGCAGCTTGTCGATGGCGGTGGCGATGCCGGCCGCGACCTCGTCGTAGCTCTTGTGGCCGTCATTGCTCTCGATGCCGGCCGCTGGCACGAAGATGTTCTGCGGCGCCGTGCACATCTGGCCGGAATAGAGCGACAGCGAGAAGGCGATGTTGCCGCACATGCCGCGGAAGTCGCTGGTCGAGTCGATAACGATCGGATTGATGCCAGCCTCTTCGGTGAAGACGAGATCGGTCGCGGCGTGCTCGCGCACCCAGGCACCGAAGGCCGGACCGCCGGTGAAGTCGACCATGGCGACGTCCGGATGGGTGACAAAATCCTTGGTCGACGGCGCCTCGGCGTCATCGGCGGCAAGCAGCACGACATTCGGATCGAAGCCGGCTTCCTTAAGGACGTCGCGTGCGATCTTCAGTGTGATAGCGAGCGGCAGGATCGCGCCCGGATGCGGCTTGACGATGACCGTATTGCCGGTGGCGAGGCTCGCGAACAGCGCCGGATAGCTGTTCCAGGTCGGGAAGGTGGCGCAGCCGATGATCAGCGATACGCCGCGCGGAATGACGCGCCAGACTTTGTCGAGTACGATCGGCTCGCCCTTGCCTTGCGGCTTTGTCCATTCTGCCGTCGCCGGCACGCGCGCCATTTCATCATAGGCGTAGGCGATCGCTTCGAGCGCACGGTCTTGCGCATGCGGACCGCCGGCCTGAAAGGCCATCATGAAAGCTTGGCCCGTGGTGTGCATCACGGCATTCGCCATCAGGAAGCTCTGGCGGTTGATGCGCTGCACGATTTCAAGACACACGCCGACGCGGGCCTCGATCGAGGCGGCGGCCCATGCCGTGCCCGCCTTACGCGAGGCGTCGATTAAGGTGTTCGCCGACGCCGTCGGATAGGTAATGCCGAGCGCAACGCCGTAGGGAGAGACTTCCTTGCCGGCGTGTTTCTCGTTCGGCTGATCGAGTTCGAACGGCTTGCCGAGCATCGCCTTGAACGCAGCCTCGCCGTCGGCCTTCGCGGTCTCGCCGTAGATCTTGCCGCTGGCGGCTTCCGGAAACGCGCTCCAATACGTGCGCGCGCGACACGCGGCGACGGCACGATCAAGCAGCGCACGATGCGCTTCGAAGAAGCTCATATCATTTCCTCCGGCATTCCTCCGGCGTCCCGCGTTTCGTGAGAGGCCGCGTTGACACCCTGACTTGCTGGCCATATTAATTAGTCGACCGACCGGTCAGTCAAGCATAATATAATTCGGTCACGGCGCCTTTCCGCCACGGCGGAAACCAAAGAAGCGCCGGATCGCGGAGGAAACAACAATGGACGAGACACCTGTCCTCGTCGACCGGCGCCCGGATTTCTGGGTGCTGACGCTCAATCGCCCCCAGCGGCTGAATTCCTTCACGCAGGCCATGCACGTCGCGCTCATGAAAGCGCTGGACGAGGCGGAAGCGCAAGGCTGCCGTGCATTGCTTATCACCGGGGCAGGGCGGGGCTTTTGCGCAGGACAGGACTTGAGCGATCCTATCGCCAAGGGCGATCTAGGCGACACGATCGAGCGCTATTACAATCCGTTGCTGCGCAAATTGCGCAACTTGCCGTTTCCGACCGTGGCCGGTGTCAACGGCGTCGCCGCCGGCGCCGGCGCCAACATCGCCTTCGCCTGCGACATTGTGCTCGCGGCGAAGAGCGCCAACTTCACGCAGGCTTTCGCCAAGATCGGACTGGTTCCCGACAGCGGCGGCACCTGGCTCTTGCCGCGCCTTGCCGGCAGCGCCCGCGCCCGCGGTTTGGCGTTGCTCGCTGAGCCCTTATCGGCTGAGAAAGCCGAAAGCTGGGGTCTGATTTGGAAGGCGGTCGACGACGATAAGCTCATCGCCGAGGCGGAAAAGATTTGCACGCAATTCGGCAGCGGGCCGACCTTCGGACTCGCTCAAATCAAGCGCGCGCTCGACGCCGCCGAGACCAACGATTTCGCGACGCAACTTGATCTCGAGCGCGATCTGCAGCGGGCCGCCGGGCGCTCGCCGGATTACGCCGAGGGCGTGAAGGCCTTTATGGAAAAGCGCGCGCCGGTGTTCACCGGCCGGGAGCGCTGAGCCATGAACGCCGAACAACTTGCCAAAGCCTGCGCCGATGCGATGTGGGCCGAAGACCAGGCCAGCCGCGGCTTGGGGATGGAACTGGTCTCGGTCGGTCCCGGCCGTGCCGAATTGCAGATGACGGTCACGGACCGCATGGTCAACGGCCACAAGATCTGCCACGGCGGCTTCATCTTCACGCTGGCCGATTCCACCTTCGCCTTCGCCTGCAACACCTACAACCAGCGCACCGTGGCGCAGCACTGCGCCGTGACCTTCATCACCGCCGGCAAGCTCGGCGACCGGCTGACGGCGCGCGGCGTCGAAGTGCACCGGCGCGGCCGTTCCGGCATCTACGACATCACCGTCACGCGCCAAGACGGCACGGTGATCGCGGAGTTTCGCGGCCATTCGCGCACCATCGAAGGCGAACTCGTCCCCAATCTCGAAAAGAGCGGCGAAGCCGCCGTTACCCGCTGACCTCGGGAGGACAGCATGCTCGACAAATCCTATCAGCCCTATGGCCTAGAGCCGATCGAACGCGCCTCGCGTGACGAGATCGCTGCGTTGCAGACCGAGCGTTTGAAATGGTCGCTCAAGCACGCCTACGACAATGTAGCCTCGTACAAACAGAAATTCGACGCCGCGGGTGTCCACCCCGACGACTTCAAGTGCCTCGAAGACCTCGCCAAGTTTCCCTTCACCACCAAGCAGGATCTGCGCGCCAATTATCCGTTCGGCATGTTCGCGGTGCCGCAGGACCGTATCGCGCGTATCCATGCCTCCTCCGGCACGACCGGCAAGCCGACGGTGGTCGGCTATACGCTGAACGACATCGACGTCTGGGCGACGGTGATGGCGCGCTCGATCCGCGCCTCGGGTGGCCGGCCGGGCATGAAGGTGCACGTCTCCTACGGCTATGGGCTGTTCACCGGCGGCCTCGGTGCGCATTACGGCGCCGAGAAGCTCGGTTGTGCCGTCATCCCGGTATCCGCCGGCATGACGGAGCGCCAGGTTCAACTGATCTGCGACTTCGCGCCGGACATCATCATGGTGACGCCATCCTATATGCTGGCGATCCTTGATGAATTCCGCGCAAAAGGCATCGACCCGCGCAAGTCGTCGCTGCAGATCGGCATCTTCGGCGCCGAACCATGGACCAATTCGATGCGTGGCGAGATCGAAGCGGCCTTCGACATGGACGCCGTCGATATCTACGGCCTGTCGGAGGTGATGGGGCCGGGCGTCGCCAACGAATGCGTCGAGACCAAGGACGGCCTGCACATCTGGGAGGATCACTTCTATCCCGAGGTGATCGATCCCGTGACCGGTCAGGTGCTGCCGGATGGCGAGCAGGGCGAGTTGGTGTTCACCTCGCTCTCCAAGGAAGCCATGCCCGTGATTCGCTATCGCACGCGCGACCTGACGCGATTGCTGCCTGGTACGGCGCGTTCGATGCGCCGCATGCAGAAGGTGACCGGCCGCTCCGATGACATGATGATCGTGCGCGGCGTCAATGTGTTCCCGACGCAGATCGAGGAGCAGTTGTTGCGCTGCGACGGTCTTGCGCCGCATTTCTACATCGAGCTCTACCGCGAACACCGGCTCGACAGCGTGCGCGTGCATGTCGAGGCGCGCGCCGAACATGCGGACGAAGCCTCGCGTGCGGCGCAGGCGGCGCTGTTGAAGGCGCACGTGCGCAGCGTCGTCGGCATCGGCGTCGAGGTCGAGGTCGCCGATCCCGGCGGCATCGAGCGCTCGATGGGCAAGGCCAGGCGCGTCGTCGACAAGCGACCGAAGGATTGATCGATGCGGCAGTGTTGCAAATCCTCCGCTCGTCCCCGCGAAAGCGGGGACCCAGCTGGACCTGGCGGCTCAGCGCTGGATTCCCGCGTGCGCGGGAATGAGCGGAGTGCGGAGCGACCTAACGGAAACGAACTCTGATGGCGCGTCCACGTTCAGCGGATTACGACGACAAACGACAGGCGATCCTTAGCCATTCGGCTGCGGTCTTCGCCAAGCATGGCTATGACCGCGCGTCGATGGCCGAGGTGGCGCAGGCCTGCGGCGTGTCGAAGGCGCTGCTCTATCACTACTACGTCAACAAGGCGGAGTTGCTGTTCGATATCCTGCACGCGCATCTGCAGGTGCTGGTCGATGCCGTACACGCGGTCGACAAGACCTTGCCGCCGCGAGAGCGGTTGCGTGGCCTGGTCGGAGCATTGCTCGAGGCCTATCGCGACGCCGACAACGAGCACAAGATTCAGCTCAACGAGCTGAGCAAGCTGCCGCCGAAGCGCCAGAAGGTGCTGACCGACATGGAGCGCGATCTGGTGCGCGTGTTCGCCGACACGATCGCGGCGGTGAATCCGGCATTGGCGGGCGATGCGCTGCTGAAGCCGGTGACCATGTCGCTGTTCGGCATGATCAACTGGCACTATATGTGGTTCCGCGACGGCAGGGCGCTGACGCGCGGCGACTATGCCGATCTGGTCACGACGCTGCTGGTCGAGGGGGCGGCCGCTCTGACCGCGCCGGCGCCGATGAAGGCCAAGCGAACCGCGCGCGCCTAACTGAGCCACCAGCACTGCCTCTCTCCGTCACCCTGAGGTGGTCGCGCACAGCGCGACCCGCGAAGGGCGACGGCCCCGGCCGTTCATCCTTCGAGGCTCCCTTCGCTCGCACTTCAGGATGACGGGACTAAACCTGATCGAAATCCAGCGCGACTTTCGGCGTTATCGGATGCGACTGGCAGGTCAGCACGTAGCCCGCCTCGAGCTCCCACGGCTCCAATGAGTAATTGGTGTCCATGCGGACTTCGCCGCTCGTCACCTTCGCCCGACACGTACAGCACATGCCGCCGCGGCAGGAGTAGGGCATATCGAGCCCCGCGCGCAGGCCCGCGTCGACCACGGTCTCTCCGCCGCGCACGGCAATGCTGTGGTGCGAGCCATTGAGCACGATGTCGACATTGGCCTCTTGCGCGTCCGCGGCGCTATAGGGCGCCTGGGTGGTGATCGGCGAGCCGTCGGTCGAGAAATACTCGACGTGGATGCGCTCGGCGGGCACACCGGCGCGCGTGAGTGCTGCCTTGCCGTCCTCGATCAGGCCGCCGGGGCCACACAGAAAAGCGTGATCGATGCCGCCCTGCGGTAGTGTGCGCAACAGCGTGTCCAGCTTGCCGCCATCGATGTGTCCGTCGAGCAAGCCGATCTCCTGGCGCTCGCGCGACAATACATGGTGCACCGTGAAGCGCTCCATGAAACGGTCCTTCACGTCCTCGAGCGCTTCGCGGAAGATGATGCTCTGGGTGGTGCGGTTGCCGTAGATCAGGACGACGCGGCTTTTCGGCTCGTGCGTCAGGACGGTGCGCAGGATCGACATGATGGGCGTGATGCCCGAACCAGCAACGATGGCGACGTAGGTACGCGTCGCATTTGGGTCGACGGCTACGCCGAACCGGCCCTGCGGCGTCATCACGTCGATGGCGTCGCCCTTTTTGATCGCCTCGTTGGCAAGCGTCGAGAACAGGCCGCCGTCGACCTTCTTCACCGCGACGCGCAGTTCGTTGTCGTCCGGCGACACGCAGATCGAATAGGACCGCCGCACCTCGGCGCCGTTGACCTCCGTGCGTAAGGTCAGGTGCTGGCCGGGCGTGAATCGGTACGCATCCTTCAACTCGCGTGGCACGGCGAAGGCGATCGACACCGCTTCTGGCGTCTCTCGCCGCACGTCCGCCACCGTCAGGCGATGGAATTCGATGGCCATGGCGTCCTCAAATGCATTTGAAATAGTCGAACGGCTCACTGCACGCCTTGCAACGCCACAGCGCCTTGCAAGCGGTCGAGCCGAATTCGGAGATGCGCTGCGTATCGTTCGAGCCGCAATGCGGGCAGGCGACCTTGTCTTCGCCGAACAGCGCGCGCCGGCCGGCTTTGGCGACCGGTGGGGCGATGCCGTATTGGCGCAGCTTGGCTTTGCCCTGTTCGGTCATCCAATCGGTGGTCCAGGCCGGCGACAGCACGGTGGTGACCTTGTGCTTGGCGAAGCCTGCCTTTTCCAGCGCCAGCTCGATCTCGAGCGCGATCATGTTCATCGCCGGGCAGCCGGAGTAGGTCGGCGTAATCACCGCCTCGACAGTGCCGTTCTCGACCCTGATGTCACGCAGCACGCCGAGATCGGCAATGCTGAGCACCGGGATTTCCGGATCGGCGACGCTCGCCGCGGCGGTCCAGGCGCGGTCGCGCAGATCGCTATCGCGCAAGGCGCTCGCCATCACGCTCACCACGTTGCGCCGGGATAAGCGCGCTGCAGGAACTGCAACTCGGACAGAATGTGGCCGAGATGCTCGCTGTGCCGCCCGGCGCGTCCGCCGCTCTGCATATAGCCGTCGCGCGGCCGAACCAAGGTGGCTTCGCCCAGCACATCGTCCATCGTCTTGTTCCATAGGGCGCGCAAGGGTGCCGGGTCGACGGCGACACCGATGTCGATCAGCGCGCGCTCAATCGGGTCGACTTCGAATATTTCGCCGGTATACGGCCACAGCTCTTCGAGCGCGTCTTGCGCGCGCGCGTGGCTCTCGTCGGTGCCGTCGCCGAGGCGGATGGTCCATTCGGCGGCGTGGCGCACATGATAGGCCATCTCCTTTGCCGCCTTGGCCGCGATGGCGGCGAGCGTTTCGTCCTTCGAAGCGGCCAGCGCCTCAAAATAAGGATGCGCGAAGGCGGCGTAGAGAAATTGCCGGACCATCGTGTTGGCGAAGTCGCCGTTCGGCTGCTCGACCAGCAGCAGGTTCCGGTAATCGCCGGCATCACGCAGATAAGCGAGCGCGTCCTCGTCGCGGCCTTTGCCTTCGACCTCACCGGCATAAGCATAGAGCGCACGCGCCTGACCGATGAGGTCGAGGCCCATATTGCCAAAGGCGAGATCTTCCTCGATCACGGGCGAATGTCCGACCCATTCGGACAGCCGATGGCCGAGGATGAGCGCCGTATCGGCGAGCCGCAGCGTGTATTGGAAGAGCGGTGCGTCGGTCATGGTTGCCATTGCCTTGGTCCGTCACCCTGAGGTGGCTTCGCGTAGCGAAGCCCTCGAAGGGTCTCTGATTCTCAATCGCGCACGCGTCCGACTCAGAACTCCTTCGAGGCGCGGCTGAAGGCGCGCACCTCAGGACGACGGGCGAAGCTCACATATGCCCGACGTCGTCGGGGATGTCGTAGAAGGTCGGGTGCCGGTAGATCTTCGTCGCGGTCGGTTCGAACATCATGTCCTTGTCGGCCGGGTCCGATGCCGTGATCGCGTTCGACGGCACAACCCATACCGACAGGCCTTCGCCGCGCCGCGTATAGGTGTCGCGCGCGGCATGCAGCGCCATCGTCGCATCCACCGCGTGCACGCTGCCGACGTGGCGATGCGCCAGCCCGTTGCGCGTGCGGATGAAGACTTCCCACAGCGGCCAGTTCTTGTCGCTCATATTTCCTCTCCTATTCGGCCGCGACGCGATGGGCGGCTTCGGCGCGTTGTTGGCGCTTATTGGCGTAAGCGAGCGCCGCCGCGCGCACCCACGCATTGTTGTCGTGTTTGGCGCGCATCTGCTTCATACGCTGACGGTTGCACGGCCCGTCGCCGGCGATGACGCGTTTGAACTCGGTCCAGTCGATCTCGCCGAAATCCCAATGCTGCGTCGTCTCGTTGAAGGTCAGTGCCGGGTCGGGGAAGGTGAGGCCCAGGAAGTGCCCTTGCGGCACCGTGGCGTCGATGAATTTCTGCCGCAGTTCGTCATTGGTGAAGCGCTTGATCTTCCAGCGCATGGCGGTCTCGGTGTGCTGGCTGTCCTTGTCGGACGGGCCGAACATCATCAGCACCGGCCACCACCATCGGTTCAGCGCTTCCTGCGCCATCGCCTTCTGCTCCGGCGTGCCGCGGCAGAGCGCCAGCATGATTTCGTAGCCCTGGCGCTGGTGGAAGCTCTCTTCCTTACAGACGCGGATCATTGCCCGCGCATAAGGGCCGTAGCTGCAGCGGCACAGCGGGATCTGGTTCATGATCGCCGCGCCGTCGACCAGCCAGCCGATGATGCCGATATCGGCCCAGCTCAGCGTCGGGTAGTTGAAGATCGAGGAATACTTCGCTTTGCCGCTGAGCAACTCGTCTTCAAGGTCCTCGCGCGCGGCGCCCAAGGTTTCGGCGGCGGCGTAGAGATAGGCGCCGTGGCCGCCTTCGTCCTGCACCTTGGCGAGCAGCGCGGCTTTTCGCTTCAAAGAAGGAGCGCGGGTGATCCAGTTGCCTTCCGGCAGCATGCCGACGATTTCGGAATGCGCATGCTGGCTGATCTGGCGAATGAGCGTGCGCCGATACTGCTCCGGCATCCAGTCGTTGGGCTCGATCCGCTCCTCGGCATCGATGCGCGCCTGGAAGCGCTTCTCACGCTCCGGATCGGACGCAGTGCGGGCGGGCTCGGCGGCGCTGTTGAGCGCTTGCGTGTACATCGGCGTCTCCTGTGAGCCGGCGTTCGATCGCCGTGATCTTATTGGTGACCATTATGTTACGATAATTTATAACGTCAATAAATTTCGTAACATGTTTTGTGACGAAGCCACCCGGGCCAATGCCCGAAGCCGGCTCATTCGGCCGCGAAACGCCGGTTAAAGCCTTCTTGTGGCTGAGGAATTGGGCCGTTCTGGTCCTGAGCGTGGACGTTCAGGAAGGCCTCGGAGGGAGCCACCAGCCGGCGGTAGATGCGGCCGGCGAGCGTCCGGGCTGCCGCTCCCGGCCAATCCGGAGGCAAGAGTGCATCCGGGAGCCCGGGGTCGCGCAGTACGATGCGGCGGAATTCGTGAATGAGCAGGATGCGCGAGACCAGTGCGTCGCTGCTCTCGACCGGGCCGCCGGCGGCAAGGGCGATGTCGAGCGGCGTGAACCGGGCGATGAAGGCCCGATAGGAAGCAGCCAGCGGCCCGAGCTTCCAGGCCGCGTCCGCCAAGGCATGCATGTCGTCGGCGGGATTGGCATGCACCAGGAACAAGCCTTCGGTGTCGGGCAGGGCGGGCGAGGGATCGGCGTAAGCGACGTACGTTGTCGGCGTCAGCGCCGCGAAGCCCGCGCGCTCGAGCGCCGGCCGTATCGCCGGACGGTCGTCGACGCCCGGCCCCAATAGCGCGAGCCGCAAGCGGCCGTCGAAGGCGGGTGTATGCGTGAAGTAAATGCGCTGCGTGGCGGTGATGAACGAGCCTTCCTCGCGGCGCGTCAGCCGGTAGTAGCTGTTGCGGCCGATGCGCTCGCGCTCCAGCCAGCCGTCGGCGGTCAGGCGCGACATCGCAGTGCGCACATGGCCCGCGTCGATGCGGAACAGAGCCATGATCTCGGTAAGCGAACCGAGCCAGAGCCTGCCGCCCCGCGGCACGATGGCATCGCCATACAGCGTGATGATCAGCGACCACGCCCGAACCCGCCGTTGCTCGTGGAAATCGTCGAGCAGCGCGGCGGTGGCGGCGGATACCGTCTTGGGCTGATGCGGGCGCAGCGTCCGCTCCCTGAAAATGCGATGGTCGGAGGTATCGCACGCAGCCTGTCGCCGCAAGCCGCAGGGAACCGAGGCTCGCTGCCATCCGTTGAGTCGGGTCTCTTCGGTGTGGAGTAGCGTCATGGCGCCGCGTGCTTATTGGAAGGGTTACCTCCGGCTTTCTCTCGTGTCCTGCCCGATCCAGCTTTTTCCCGCGACGTCCGAGCGCGAGAAGGTTCGGTTCCACCAGATCAACAAGAACACCGGCAACCGCATCCGCTATCAGAAAATCGATGCCGAGAGCGGCGACGAGGTGGCCGCCGAAGACATCGTCAAGGGCTACGAGATTTCCAAAGGCGAATATGTCGAGGTCGAGCCGGATGAGCTTGACGCCGTGGAGATCGAATCCAATCGCATGATCGACATCGACGAGTTCGTGCCGAAGAAGGAAATCGACGAGCTCTATCTCAATACGCCGTATTACATCGTACCAGACGGCGAGGTCGGGGCGCAGGCGTTCGCCGTCATTCGCGAGGCGGTGAAGAAGGAAGGCATGGTCGCGCTGGCGAAGATCGTGTTCACCAACCGTGAACACATCATCGCCCTCGAGCCGCGCGGCAAGGGCCTCATGGGCATGACGTTGCGCTACCCTTACGAAATCCGCGACGAGAAGGACTATTTCGACGACATCCCGGACGAGAGCGTGCCGAAAGACATGCTGGAACTCGCCACCCACATCGTTCACAGCAAGGCAGGCCACTTCAAGCCGGATAAATTCCACGACAAGTACGAAAGCGCGCTGCGCGATCTGATCAAGCGCAAGCAGCATGGCGAAAAGATCGAGGCGCCCAAGGAACGGGAGCCGGCGAAGGTCATCGATCTGATGGACGCGCTACGCCGGAGTGCAAAAGGCGCCAAGGCCACGCCGGCGCGGCGCGGCGCCCGCCGTGGCGGCACGCGGACAGCGAAGAAGTCGTCACGCTCGACGGCGCGGCACCGCAAGGCGGGCTAGTTCACAGCCTCTTCTTTTTCGCCTTCTTCCGCTTCAGCGAAACGACCGTGGCGCTTTCGCCGGCGCTGCGCCGGAGCGCTTCTTTCAGGCTTCCGGGCCGGCCGTGCTTCCGCAGCAGATCGCGGAATGCCTCGTCGGCCAAATCCTGGAAATCCATCATGCGATCCTTCGCCAGCATGTCGAGCGCGGCCCAGGTCTCCTCGTCGAACGTCACGCGCTTGCCGGGCATGATGTGCCCCCCCCTTTTGCCGATGCTCACCCTAGCAAAAAAAAGACCCCGGTACGCGGACCGGGGTCAGTGGAATTGTCGAGCCCTGGGGGGAGGGGGAAATAGTCAGGACTCGTGGGATAACCGGCTGTTTGCCGTTTCGTTCCGGCCTCAGACGGCCGCCTGCATGTTGACACTGGTCTCCGCGAGCTTGGACAGCTTTGCGTCGGTAGCCTTCTCTTCTTGGAGCGTTTCGGCCAGCACGCTGGCGCAGTCGTCGCGTCCCAGCTGGTGCGCCCAGGCCATCAGCGTGCCGTAGCGCGAGATCTCATAGTGTTCGACCGCCTGCGCCGCCGCGACGAGGGCGGCATCGAGGACCTGCTTGTCGGCGGTGTTGCCCGCGATCTCTTGCGCCTCGTCGATGATGCCGTCGATGGCCGGGCAGTCGACGCCCTTCGGCTCCTGGCCGTGCATTTTGAATACCTGCTCCAGCCGCTTGATCTGACCTTTGGTCTCGTCAAGGTGGGTCTTGAATGCCGTTTTGACTTGGCTGCTCGAGGCTTTCTCGATCATCTCCGGCAGCGTCTTGGCGATCTGCTGTTCGGCGTAATAAATGTCCTGCAGTGTATGGACGAACAGGTTGTCGAGCGTCTTGATATCCTTGGTGAACAGACCCATGGGTTCCTCCGGCTTTTGGGTTGGTGTCAGTTCATTAATGGTCGGTCCTTATGTTCGTTCCGCTTGGATGTGAGCGTTTACGACATCGGAAGGCCATTCAAAGGTCCGGGCTGGCGTCGGCCAGCGAGGAGAATCTTCCGCCGTCGCGTCACACAACTGCCATCTAGCGAAGGCACTCATGCCGGCCTATGCGACGGCGCACGAGATGTCATCGAGGACAACGTAAGAGCTAAGGCCGATTGGCAATCGTGAGCGGCGCGGGGAAGGACCTACAAATCTCATGAGCGAACAGACTTCGCGCAGCGCGGCGCCGAAGGCGAGGCGTGCGGTGATGGCCTGGAGCGTCGCGGCTGCGGCGGTGCTCGGTCTCGGTGCGGCCGTGTGGCTTGGTCCGCAGTCCACGCAGACGGCCGACCATGCCGACCTGGAGCCGCAACAGATCGAGGCGGTCAAGGATTTTGCGACCTCGGCGATGCGCGCCGGCAATCCAAACTTCTTGGTGTCTATGGGCGCGACCGTGCCGCAAAGCGTGGCGCTGCAGGACATGCCGCGGGCGCTCGGCGACGCGCTGCCCGCCTATATTAACGACCAGTATGTTGTCGTCGCCAATCGGTTTGTGATTGTCGCGCGGAATACGCGGCGGATCGTCGCCATCGTGCCGGCGGGCTAAAAGGCTGCCGCCGGCTTAGTGGTGTGTCGCAAAAGCCTGGTCACGCGGGCTTGGGCGGAGGGCCGCGACCTTCGCCGTCGCGAGCGGCAGCACGTTCGGCTGCGGCGCCTTCAACTCCTGCATGAAGCCGGCGAACCACGCATGGATCGAATGCTGCAGGAGGGTCTGCATCATCGATTGCCAGCGCTCGCGACGTTCGCAGCGCGGCATGGCGAGGGCCGTGACAAGACGCTGCGCCATGCCGTCGACGTCGCGTGGATCGACGAGGAGGGCGCCGTTGAGTTCGCAAGCCGCGCCGGCGAATTTCGAAAGGACCAGTACGCCTGGATCGTCCGGGTTCTGAGCGGCGACATACTCCTTCGCCACTAGGTTCATGCCGTCCTGCATCGGCGTGATCAGGCCGATGGAAGAGGCGCGGTAGAACCCGGCCAGGGACGCCTGGCAGTACCCCTTGTTGAGATAGCGGATCGGCGTCCAATCGACTTCGCCGTGGCGGCCGTTGACCTCACCGACGAGCGCCGACAGGTCATGCTGCAAGCCGCGGTACGCCTCGATATTGGTGCGCGACGGCACCGCGATCTGCAGCAAAGACAACCGCCGCTTGAGATCGGGCTGCGTTGTCAGCAGCCGGTCAAAAGCCTGAATGCGCGGCACGAGGCCCTTCGAATAATCGACGCGGTCGACGCCGATAACGAGCGCCGAGTCGGCGACGCTCTGGCGCAGCCGTCGCACTTCCTCGTCGTTCGCCGCCTTACGCGCGCTCTCGGCGAACGCTTCTGCGTCGATGCCGATCGGGAAGGTGCCGAGACGGCAGGTGCCGTGCCGCGTCTTGAAAGTGAGGCCGTGCCCGGGGATCTGCAGATCGTGCCGCAAAA
This sequence comes from Pseudolabrys taiwanensis, assembly GCF_003367395.1. Classification (NCBI taxonomy): domain Bacteria; kingdom Pseudomonadati; phylum Pseudomonadota; class Alphaproteobacteria; order Hyphomicrobiales; family Xanthobacteraceae; genus Pseudolabrys; species Pseudolabrys taiwanensis. The sequence continues at coordinate 5,468,221 of NZ_CP031417.1, forward strand.
GCTCTGCGAAGTTGTCGCGATCACGATCCGTCTGGAAGCCGATCAAGTTATAGGACAGCATCGCTTCCACGATCTCGCGGATCTGTGGCAGCCGGGTCATGACGCGGCGCTGCGCCCAGGGCGTATGCAGGAAGAAGCCGATTTCCTTGGTGACGCCGAGCGCGCGCAGATCGCGCGCCAACAGAAGGAAGTGATAATCGTGGACCCAGAACGTCGCGTCGTCGCCGCCGAAAGCAGCCAGCGTCCGCGCCATGTAGGCGTTCACTTCGCGATAGCAGACGAAGTCGTCAGCCGATGCGCAGGACAAATCCGCGCGCGAATGGAGAAGGGGCCACAGGGCAGAGTTCGCATAGCCCTCGTAGAAACCGGCGTAATGCTGCTCGGGCAGATCGACCGTAGCGATCGTGCCACGGCCATAGGACTCGACTTGCACCAACGGTGGCGCGCCGGGAACCGCGTTGCGCACGTTGCCGCTCGAACCAAACCAGACGACACCTGACTTTCGGACGGCCGGCAAAAGGGCGGAGGCAAGGCCTCCCATCACAGGTCCACCGGGCGTAACCTTCGCGACCCGATTGGAAACGATGATGTCCACCTGCACACTCCCCCGCGTTCCGCTATTGCGCGACATTTGCCGCGCCACACTTGCCACGTGGATTAACGGACATTCATGCGAGAGGTTCCGTCGCATTCGCAACGAATGCACAAAACATGTCGCGTTGAATTGTCTCGTGAAGTGCGGAAATTATGTGCGGACAAGCACGGTTACGGGAAGTGTCGCGAAAAGTTCCGCGAGATTTGGCGCGGCTTTCCGGTCGGAACCAAGTGCGACCGTGTACTCATCCGTAATTGCTTCGACACGAAAGTTCCATGTTTGTGGCCATCGCCGGCCGCTGTCGGTGAGTGGCGCGAAGTGCCGCCCGATCGCTGCGATAAGTTCCTTGCGGTTTCGTCTCCAGCGGAAGGCGATCACATGGTCCGCATCGGCGCCCGTGACGTCGAGAGCTTCGTAGGTGCCTCGCGTGAAAAGTTCCGCGTGTTCGTTGCGCAGACGAAGCAGCGCGTGCGTGAGCGCGAGCTTGAGGCGCCCGTCGCGCCATTGCGAGGCCAATGCCGACCAGTCTGTCGGGATGTCGGCGAGCCAGATCTTCCGTGTTGGGAAGTCAACGGGGCGGCGATTGTCGGGGTCGACAAGGGACAGGTCCCAGAGCTCGGTGCCCTGATAGAAATCCGGCACGCCCGGCAGCAGTGCCTTTAAGGCGAGTTGGGATAGCCCATTCAGCGCGCCAAGGAGTGCGGTCCGCTCCGCGAAGGCCGTGAAGGAAGTGAGAAAGCCCTCGGAGACCTTTGGATCGAGCAAACGCGCGACGAAATCCGTGAGGGCCTTCTCATAGGCTTCATCGGGGTTCGTCCAACTCGTCTCTTCCTTGCCTTCGCGGGCGGCCTTCAGCGCGTAAGCCTGCATGCGCTCGGCAAAATCGGGCGTACTCTCTCCGGGCCAGGCGCCGACCAGTGCTTGATAGAGCATGTACTCATGCCCCTTGCTCGGTCGTCGCTTGCCATCGATGTATTGGATCAATGCGGTATTGCGGCTCGCCCAGTCCTTTACGCTCGCATCCCATTCCCCGGCCATTTCCGAAAGTGCCAGGAGGCGGGCGCGGGCATCCTCGCCACGCTTAGTGTCGTGCGTCGCGGTGGCGGTGAGGCCATGATCGTGGTTCTCGACGCGCTGCTCCTGGCGTCGATGGAACTCGGCAGGGCTGAGCGCCGGGGCCACGGGATCGCCCCCGACTTCGTTGAGCGCGAGCAGCCGGTGGTGCCGATAGAAAGTCGTGTCCTCCAGGGCTTTGGCCATCAGGGGACCGGTGAACTGCTGCAGCTTGAGCGCAAAGTTGCGCAGCCGCGGCGCGCTGTAGCCGCCCTGGGCGATCAGATCGAGGGTGATGGCGTCGCGTAAGAAGTCGAAGATCTGCGGATCGGGGCCCTCCCAGCGCGCCCGGGCGCGGGCGATCGTTCCCTCGATGAGGTCGCGATCGTGCGTGCCGGCGCCGCCTGCGGTCTCGTAGGTGCGATACACCGGAAATTCGCGCGCATAGAGCTGGAGTGCCAGGCGCAAACGGTCGATCGTGTAGTCGCGTGTGCTGAAATGGCCGGCGGCAATGCGCGCGAGAGCGCGAGACAACACTGTGAACTCGCTCGCCAACATGCTGACCATGACGCGAAGCTTGGCAGCATCGAGCATTTCGTCGAAGCCGGCGCGCTGGCCGGTGAAACTGCGCCACGTCTGTTCGAGCGGCTGAAGCCCCTTGTCGTCAACCAGGACGCGGGAGATGGTGTTGAGCCATTCATATCCAGTCGTCCCGGACACGCCGGGCAGATTGGGCATCGGCTCGCCGTCCCCGAGGATCTTTTCAACGATGATGTAGAAGCTGGACAGCAGGCCGGCTTCGCGTCGCACTTTCCGTACGAGCTGGCTTAGCCGTCGCGTATATTGTGCGGGATCGCGTAGCCCATCGATATGGTCGAGGCGGAGGCCTTGCAGCCGGTCTTGCGCAATCAGCCGCATGACCAGCGGATGAATGGCTCGGAAGGTCTTGATGTCCTCCACGCGCAATCCGGCAAGATCGCTGATGTCGAAGAAGCGCCGGTAATTCACCGCCGAGAACGCGACCCGCCAGTAAGCGAGGCGGTAATGCTGCCGTTCGAGCAGGCGATGCAGCGCGCCGGCGCCGGCCTCGCCACGGTACGCCGCAAGCCCTCGCTCGATGACGGCTGCGGCGCCGGTAATGCCGGCAAGCCTCTGCTTCAGTGAGGCGGCGTCGCGATAGGCGGGGTGGTTCGGATTGCGATATTCGTGTGCGAGCGCGATCAGTTCGTGACCAGCCGGGTCGTCAGCGGCGGCCGCGGCGTTGACGATCGTGCGCAGCATCTCGCTGTAACGCTGCGGGTTGATCGGCAGCTTGTGCGTGAAGTACCACGCCGCGAAGCTCCCGTTCTCCGCGTCATACTTCAGCTCGATCTCACCTGCTTGCAATGCATCGCCGTACGGCCTGCCGAGGATCGGCAGCAGCACGCCGGGATGTCGCCGGTGCGGGAGCGCGTCCCAATCGATGTCGAAGGCGCCGGCGTAAGGCGATTTCTGACCCCACTCCAGCACATCGAGCCACCAGGCGTTGTCAGCCTGGCCGACGCCCATGTGGTTGGGAACGAAATCGAGGATGAGGCCAAGGCCGTGCGCCTTGAGCGCATCGCTCATGCGCAGGAACGCCTCGTCGCCGCCGAGTTCCGGATTGAGCCGGTCGTGATCGACGATGTCATAGCCGTGTGTGCTGCCGGGCCGTGCCTTCAGGAAGGGCGAGGCATAGAGATGGCTGATGCCGAGGTCTTTCAGGTAGGGGACGAGAGCCGCGGCCTGATCGAACCCGAAGTCTTTGGTGAACTGCAGCCGATAGGTCGCAAGCGGCACGGTCGGATCCATCACCGGTCTCCGACGGCGGCGTGCACAGACCATGCAACGAGTTGCGCGCCGGGTGTTTCACCCCAGATGGCGGTGCCCCAGGAGATGTCGGGACAGGTCTGGCCGGTACCGGAAAGGTTCGCCAGCAGCATCAGCGTCCGGTCGCCTGCGATCCAACGCGCGCTCAAGACCCGGTCGAAGTGTTTTGCTTCGCCGGCCTTCGTGATGGCGGGTAGCAGCGGCGCGACATGTCGGCGGCGGGTCTCGAGCAGCGCACGGACGAGAGCGAGTCGTCGTCCATGTGCCGGCTGGGCCAACGCCTGCCAATCGAGTTTGGCGCGCCGATAGGTCTCGGGGGCGAGCGGATCAGGGATCTCATCGCCATGCCTGGCGTAGGCCTCGGCGAACTCGCGCTTGCGCCCTTGACGCACGGCTTCCGCGAGATCGCCCTTGAAGTCGCAGAAGAATGGGAACGGCTCGGCGGCCCCCCATTCCTCGCCCATGAACAGCAAAGGCGGTGACGGCTGCAGCAGTAGAACCGCAAGAGCCGCTTCCAAAGCTGCGGGCTCGGCAAGGCCGGTCAGCCGCTCGCCGAGCGGACGATTGCCGATCTGGTCGTGGTTCTGGATGAAGTTGACGAAGGCGGCGCGGGGCAGATCGCGGCTCGGCTCGCCGCGCGGTTTGCCTTCTCGATGGGGCGAGGGATCGCCCTGGTAGGCGAAACCGTCCGCCAGCACGCGCTCGACCTGCTTCTCGGACGCCTTGTAGTCGCGATAGTAGCCTTGCTCTTCATGCGTCAGCAGGACGTGCCACGCATGGTGGTAATCGTCGTTCCATTGCGCGCGATAGCGGCCGGCCGGCGGCTCTTCTTGCGGCGCGAGCAGGCTGGCGACGTTATCGTCGTTCTCCAAGACAAGGTGGATGTGCCGTCCCGTTCGCGCGGCCAGTTCGCCGACGGCGGCACTGAGGTCGTGCAGAACGTGCGGCTCACCCGGGGTGACGATGGCGTGTACAGCGTCGAGCCGGAGGCCATCGAAACGATAATGATCGAGCCAGTGCAGCGCGTTCTCGATCGCAAAGGCGCGCACCTCGGGTCGCTCGTAATTGATGGCGCCACCCCAAGGGGTGTGCGCATCGCAGAAGAAGGTCGGTGCGATGCGGTGAAGATAATTCCCTTCCGGCCCGAAGTGGTTGTAGACCACGTCGAGAAAGACCATGAGCCCGCGCGCATGCGCCGCATCGATCAAGGCTTTGAGATCTTCCGGCCGGCCATAGGCTGAGTCCGGCGCGAAGGGCAGCACGCCGTCGTAACCCCAATTCCAGCGGCCGGGAAAATCCGCCAAGGGCATCAGCTCGAGCGCGGTGATGCCGGTTGCCGCAAGATGATCGAGCTTGCCGATTGCGGCCTGGAATGTCCCTTGCTCGGTGAAGGCGCCGACATGCGCCTCCGAGAAGACCGCCTCATGCCAGGGCCGGCCTTTCCAGTTCTTACATTGCCAATCGTAGCGACGGTCAATTACCTCGCTCGCGCCGTGAACGTCCTCCGGCTGGAAGTGGGAAGCCGGATCGGGAATCTCGAGTTCGTCGTCGATCTTGAAGCGATAGCGCGTACCGGGCCGCGCCTGCGGCACTTGCAGCGCGAACCACTCGCCGTGGCGCTCCATGTCGTGCGGCTTGTCGATGATGAGGCTGACGCTGCGCGCCGCCGGCGCCCACAAACGGAAGGTCACGCCGTTTGCGCCGATCAACGGCCCGAACTGCGGTCGAGCCATCACGCGAGGCCTGCGAACGCGAGCACGGTGCGCGCCTGGGCGCTCCATTGATCGCCGGGTTTGCTCGCGGGAGCATTGGGGTGGCCATTCGACGTGTCGAGCACGCACTGCCAGCGCCCGACCGCCGCCCATTCCGGAAACGTAATATCGACCGGCTCGTCGGCGCCGTTGAGCATGATGAACAATGGCTCGTCGCCTTCGCGCGCGGCCGCCAAGACATAAGCGACGAAGCGGCCGTCCGGAAAACTCCAGTCCTGCTCGGTCATCTCCACGCCGCTCGGCGTCAGCCATTTCACGTCGTAGGTGCCGTCTTCCTTTTTGCCTTCGAGCCAGCGGTGCGGCTTGAGCTGCGGGAAACGCTGGCGCATCTGCGTGAGGCGCCCGACCAGATCGGACATGTCGTCCTCGGTTCCGGCCTTCGACCAGTCCACCCAGCCGATTTCGTTGTCCTGGGCATAGGCATTGTTGTTGCCGCCCTGGCTGTTGCCGACTTCATCGCCGGCCAGCAACAGCGGCACGCCTTGCGCCAGGAACAACGTGGCGAGCTGATTGGCCCGCAGCCGGCGGCGTTTGGCCAGGATATCGGCGTCGTCGGTCTCGCCTTCCGCGCCGCAATTGGTGCTCACATTGTCGTCGGAGCCGTCCCGGTTATCCTCGCCGTTGGCTTCATTGTGCTTGTGCTCGTAGGCGTAAAGGTCTGCAAGCGTGAAGCCGTCGTGCACCGTGACGTGGTTGATGCTGGAGCGCGGGCCGCGGCCGTCGTGCTGGAATTGCGCGGCCGAGCCGGTCATCGCGTGCGCGATGTCGCCGATCAGGTTGCCCTCGCCACGCCAGAAGCGGCGGGCAGTTTTTCTATAAACGTCGTTCCATTCCGACCAGCCGGTCGGAAATCCGCCGACCTGATAACCGCCGAGGCCGATGTCCCAGGGCTCGGCAATCATCTTTACGTTCGCGAGGACGGGGTCCTGCTGGATGGCAGCGAAGAAAGGCGCGTTGCGATTGAACGCGGGTTCGCGGCCGAGCGTCGAGGCGAGATCGAAACGGAAGCCGTCGACGTGGAACGTCTCTACCCAGAAACGCAGCGAGTCCATCACCATCTGCAGCACGCGCGGATGGGCCACCTTCAGCGAATTGCCGGTGCCGGTGAAGTCATCGTAGTAGCGCGGCTGGTCCGGCATCAGCCAGTAGTAGGATGCGTTGTCGATGCCGCGATAGCACAAGGTCGGCCCGAGTTGATTGCCCTCGCACGTGTGGTTGTACACGACGTCGAGGATCACCTCGATGCCGGCATCATGTAGCGCGGCGACGGTGCCGCGGAAGTCGTCGATAACGTCGCTCCGCGCGTAGCGCGCTTCGGGAGCGAAGAAGCTCAACGTGTTGTAGCCCCAGTAATTGTGCAGCTTGCGGTCGACGAGATAGCGGTCGTCGAGGAAAGCGTGGATCGGCAAAAGCTCGACCGCGGTGACGCCGAGGCGCCGCAGATGCCTGATCATGTTCGGTTCGGACAGGCCGCGAAACGTGCCGCGCATGCCCTCGGAGATGTCCCCGCGGGTCTGGCTGAGACCTTTGGTGTGGGCCTCGTAGATGATGGTGTCTTCCCAGGGGATGCCGGGCCGGCGGCTATGCGCCCAGCTGTGCGCGGTTTCGACCACGACCGATTTGTACATGTAGCGGGAGTTGTCGCGCTTATCGAAGGAAAGGTCGGCTTGCTTGGCGCCAGTTCGATAGCCGAAATGCGCATCGTTCCAGGAGAACTGCCCGCCGAGACGTTTGCTGTAAGGGTCGATCAGAAGCTTGTTGGGGTTGAACCGGTGGCCAGCCTCGGGCGCATAGGGGCCGTGCACGCGATAGCCGTAAAGCTGCCCGGGCGTGACGTGCGAGAGATAGACGTGCCAGACGTCGTCGGTCCGCTCGGGCACGGTGATGCGCTGGGTCTCGCGCCGGCCGTCCCGGTCGAACAGGCACAGCTCGACCTTGGTGGCGTTGGCGGAAAACAGCGCGAAATTCGTGCCGCGCCCGTCCCAGGTTGCGCCCAGCGGATGGGGTGAGCCGGGCGAGATGTGCCCGTTAGATCTCAGGAACGAGAAAGACGGCAGCAAGCGGTGGGACGACAATGTGAATCTCCGGGCTATCGCGTGTCACAACTGTGGAGACCGCTCCGGCGTTCCCGACATTGCTGCCGCCATAAACGGCCGCATCCGAATTCAAGACCTCGCGCCAGGTCCCGGCGAAGGGTACGCGCACGCGATAGTCGTGCAGGACCTGCGGGGTGAAGTTCACCACCACGACGCAGCGTTCCTGCGGGTTCTTGCCCTTGCGAAGCCAGGCGTAAGTCGAGTGGTTGGCGTCGTCCGCCACCAGCCATTCGAAGCCTTCCGAATTGCAATCGAGCGCGTGCAGCGCCGGCGTATTGCGGTAGAGCCGGTTGAGATCGCGGATGAGTTGTTGCACTCCGGCATGCCGCGGCTGCTCGAGCAGATGCCAAGGCAAGCTCACGTCGTGGTTCCATTCGGTGTCCTGGCCGAACTCGCAACCCATGAACATCAGCTTCTTGCCGGGATGGCCGAACATGAGGGCGTAATAGGCGCGCAAGTTGGCAAAGCGCTGCCAATCGTCGCCGGGCATGCGGCCGAGGATCGAGCGTTTGCCGTGCACGACCTCGTCATGCGACAGCGGCAGGATGAAATTTTCCGAGAACGCGTAGTGCAGTCCGAACAGGATATTGCCGTGGTGATGGCGGCGATAGATCGGATCCTTGGACATGTAATCCAAGGTGTCGTGCATCCAGCCCATGTTCCATTTGTAGCCGAAGCCGAGACCGCCCCAGTCGACCGGCCGTGACACCATCGGCCAGGAGGTCGACTCCTCCGCCGCCGTCGTGGCGTGCGGAAACTCCTTGAACAACTCAGTGTTCGTGCGTCGCAGAAAGGCGATGGCGTCGATATTTTCGCGGCCGCCGTACTTGTTGGCGACCCAGCCACCTTCGGGCCGGCTGTAATCGAGGTAGAGCATCGAGGCGACCGCATCGACGCGCAAGCCATCGATGCCGTAGCGTTCGAGCCAGAACAGCGCATTGGCCGTGAGGAAGTTGGTCACCTCGACGCGGCCGTAGTTGTAAATCATCGTGCCCCAGTCGAGATGGCGGCCCTGGCGCGGATCCTCGTGCTCGTAGAGGCCGGTGCCATCGAAGCGCGCGAGCCCGTGCGGATCGTCGGGGAAGTGGCCGGGCACCCAGTCGAGAATGACGCCAAGCCCGGCCTTATGCAGCGCGTCGACGAGCGCGACGAATTCGGCCGGCGTACCGAAGCGGCTCGTCGGCGCATACATCCCCGTCGGCTGATAGCCCCAGGAGCCGTCGAAAGGATGCTCCATCACCGGCAACAGCTCGACATGGGTGAAGCCCATGTCCGCGGCATACGCCGGCAACTGTTCCGCGAGGTCGCGGTAAGTCAGCCACTCGGCTTGAGGCCCCTTGCGTCGCCATGAGCCGAGATGCACCTCGTAGATGGACATCGGCTGGTCGAGGGCATTGATGTTGTCGCGCGCCGGGGTGGGCTGTGGCAACGCCGCGGCATCCAGGATCACCGAGGCCGTCGCTGGGCGGATCTCGGCTGCGAAGGCGACCGGGTCCGATTTCAGCGGCAGCAGCGCGCCGGATCGCGTGACGATCTCGTATTTGTACTTTTGTCCGGGCTGCACGTTGGGAATGAAGATCTCCCAGTAGCCGTTGCCCCGCACACGCATCGCATGCCGCCGGCCGTCCCAGAGATTGAAGTCGCCGACGACGCTGACCCGCTGCGCGTTAGGGGCCCAGACCACGAAAGCGACGCCGTCGACTCCCTCGAGCGTCATCGGGTGAGCGCCGAGCTTGTCATAGAGGCGAAGATGGTTGCCTTCGCCAAGCAGGTAGAGGTCGAATTCGGACAGTACCGGCGGGAAGCGGTAGGGGTCCTCCAACTCCACGTCGCCGTTGCCGTAACGTGCGCGCAGCCGGTAATAGCTCGGATTATCCAGCGGTCCCTCGAACAGGCCGGCCGGATCGAGGCATGCAAGTTCGTGCTCCTCCTGGCGCCCAATCGCGATCACTTGGGTGGCATCGGGCAGGAACACGCGGACCAGCGTGCGGTCGTTCTCGGTATGCGGGCCGAGATAATGGAAGGGATCGGGGTGTCGGCCGGCAATCACCTGCCGCGCCACGGGCGACAATTGTGTCATGGAATGACCCCGCGCTGCTGCAGAAGGCGGACAGTCGCATCGAGCGGAATGTGCAACCAAGCCGGCCTGTTGTTGATCTCGTACTCGATTTCGTACAGCGCCTTCTCGAGCAGGAAGACGTCGAGCAATTCGGTGATCTGGGTTTCATCGGCCGGCCAGAGGCTAGCGTCGGCGATGCTCTCGCGGTAGGCCTCCCAGTAAGCTGCCGTGAATTGATTACCCCATGCGCGGATGTGCCGATTGAGTGTGTCGCGCTCCTCGGCATTGAGGTTGGGTTCGCGGTCGATGGCGGCGGATACTGCATAGTCGATCGAGCGCAGGAAGCCGGCGACGTCTCGCGCCGGTGGCGCCTTGCGGCGACGTTCGTCAAGCGACCGGAGCGGCTCGCCTTCGAAGTCGAGGATGTAGGCATCCTCCTTGGCGAGGAGAATCTGGCCGAGATGGAAGTCGCCGTGGTGCCGAATCTTGACGCCGTCAAAACGGGCATTACGACCGGTTTCGATGTAGGTCAGGATAGCATCCTTCCGCTCGAGCAGACGTGTCACAAGCGGCGCCGCCATATCCGACAGTCCGCGCACCTGCTCGAGCTGCGCGAATGTCGCCTTGGCGCGTGCCGCCATCGCGTTCGTCCAGCCCGTGATATCGTCCTGTGTGATCGGCTCCGGCGCGAAGGCCGGATCGTTTGGGTGGCTGCCGAGCGCGATATGCAGTTCGGCCGTGCGCTTGCCCATCTGCCGCATGCGCTGTAGCAGAAAGCCAGTATCGGCGCTTTCGGCGACGGCTTCGGTCGGTAGCAGCCGCTGCTCGTCGACAAGACGGTCTAGCGAGGCGCTGATGACGCTCCACGCGTCCCCTTGATTGCTGATGTAGGCGTGCACGACGGCAAGCGCGCTGCGGTTCTCGCCCTCGACCATTTCGACGGTACCGAGCAGCATCGGCGCATTCTGGAACTGCGCCACGTCCGCAAGAAAACGGCCCATTTCAACTTCCGGATGGATGCCCGGCGTAATGCGGCGCAGGAACTTGATCACGTACTGCTTGTCGACGATGACCGATGTATTGGTCTGTTCGTGATCGCCGCCGCTGATGCTCTTGGCTTCCGGGGCTGGCATGGCCATGAAGGCGTCCGTCGGTCGGAATTCGACTCGCGTGCGGTCCTGGCCGATATCGGCGCTCTCGCGGATCTTGGCGAGCACGGTCTGCACGAATTCCGGCTCGATGCAGGCATCGAGCAACGTGCCTTCGCGTGAACCGCGCCGCACGGCGGCCAGGATATTGGCCGGCCCGCGATCGATCGCGGTGTGACGTGTCCAGCGGATCGTCAGCGGCAGGAAGTAGCGGCTGGTGCCTTGCGAACTCTCCGCATCGACCAGGAGCATGGCAAAACGGTCTTCGCCGTGCTCGATCGTGACGGCTGCGGAGACCTTGGTCGAGATGAGTCGAGAGCCTTTTTCGGCGAACCATCGCCTGTCCGGAATAAAGCTCGGCAGCACGTCGGCCTCGAAGGCACGGCGTGTCCAACCGTAGACCGCGCTTTCCCAGGTGGGCCCGAGGACCAGCGTCGTGAGCTCCCGCGGCAGGACAGTCTCGGGCTCCCTTTCATCTTCGTTCACCAGGTGGAACCAGAAGAAGCCGTAAGGCGGCAGCGTGACGAGATAGGGCAGGTCGCCGATGCGCGGGAAGCGCGTGCGTCCCAGCATCTCCCGCGGAATGCGGCCCTTCCACGGGCTCATGTCCAGTTCGACGGCCTGGGCCGCGCGCGACATATTGGCGACGCAAAGGATGGCTTCGTCGCCGAGCTGACGAACGTAAGCGAGCACGGCCCTGTTGTTCGGACGGATGAAGGTGAGGGTACCGCGGCCGAACACCTTGGTGGACTTGCGGACGTTGATCAGCCGTTTGGTCCAGTTCAGCAGCGAGGACAGCGAGCGCGACTGCGCCTCGACGTTCACGGCCGAGTAGCCGTAGACCGGATCCATGATGCAGGGCAGGTAAAGCTGCGCCGGGTCGCACCGCGAGAATCCGCCGTTGCGGTCCGGCGTCCATTGCATCGGCGTGCGCACGCCATTGCGGTCGCCGAGATAGATATTGTCGCCCATGCCGATCTCGTCGCCGTAATAGAGAATCGGGGTGCCGGGCATCGACATCAGGATCGAGTTCATCAGTTCGATCTTGCGCCGGTCGTTGTCCATCAGTGGCGCGAGGCGGCGGCGAATGCCGAGATTGATGCGGGCGCGAGGGTCCGAGGCGTAGGTCGACCACAGATAGTCGCGCTCGGCATCGGTGACCATTTCGAGCGTCAGTTCGTCATGGTTGCGCAGGAACATTGCCCACTGGCAGTTTTCCGGAATTTCCGGCGTCTGCCGCATGATGTCGGTGATGGGGAAGCGGTCTTCCTGCGCGATGGCCATGTAGATGCGTGGCATCAGCGGGAAGTGATAGGCCATGTGGCACTCGTCACCCTCGCCGAAATATTGTTGCACGTCCTCCGGCCATTGATTGGCTTCGGCCAGCAGCACCTTGCCGGGCGCGTAAGTGTCGAGTTCGGCCCGCAGGCGCTTGAGCACGGCGTGGGTCGCAGGCAGGTTCTCGTTGTTGGTGCCTTCGCGCTCGCACAGATAAGGCACGGCGTCGAGGCGGAAACCGTCGACGCCGGCATCGAGCCAGCGCTTCATCACCTGCAGCACGGCGCTGACCACGCGCGGATTGTCGAAATTCAGGTCCGGCTGGTGCGAGAAGAAGCGGTGCCAGTAAAAGGCTTGCGCTTCGGTATCCCAGGTCCAGTTCGATTTCTCGGTATCCGTAAAGATGATGCGCGTGCCTTGGTATTTCTGGTCGGTATCGCTCCAGACGTACCAATTGCGCGCGCTCGAGCCTTTGGGGCTGCGTTTGGCGCGTTTGAACCAGGGGTGCTGGTCGGAGGTGTGATTGACGACGAGCTCGGTGATGACGCGCAGGTCGCGCCGCTTTGCTTCCTGCATGAAGCGGCGGAAATCCCGCATGCTGCCGAAGCTCGGATTGATGTCGCCGTAGTCGGCGATGTCGTAGCCGTCATCGCGCCCCGGGCTTGGATAGAACGGCAGCAGCCAGAGCGTCGTAACGCCGAGGTCGCGCAGATAGTCGAGCTTCTCCGTCAGTCCGGCGAAGTCACCGACGCCGTCGCCATTGCTGTCGGCGAAGGCCTTCACATGCAGCTGGTAGATGACGGCGTCCTTAAACCATAGATCGTCTTCGACGGTCTTGGACGCGAGGTCGATGGTCGGTACGACGTTCATGGCGGTCTTACGGGGTGCAGCGGAACAAAACGGCGGGGTCTTCGGAGGGATCGATGCGCAGGCGCGTGCCGCCCCATTCCAGCATCCGACGCTCGCCGGTCACGAGATTCTCGATCATCCGAACGGGGCGCCTATCCTCGGGCGGGCCGATCTGCTGATCGCCGAAATGCAGCCAGAATTCGCGCGGGGCGCCGGTGAGCGAAATGGCGCCGGCAACGGCGTTGTCGCCTTTCACAGACTCCTTGATGAAGCCGATGACGTCGTCGCTGTCGACTTGCAAGAAACGAATATCGGCCGTCTGCAACAGCGCGGGGTTGCGCCGCCGTATCGTATTCAGGCGCTTGAGATAGTCCTTGATGTTGCCCGGCTTGTTCCAATCACGGGTCTTGATCTCGTATTTCTCGGAATTGAGGTACTCCTCGCGGCCGGGAATAGGCGCGTGTTCGATCAGTTCGAAGCCGTTGTAAATGCCGTAATTCGAGGACAACGTCGCGGCGAGGGCAGCGCGCGATTTGAACATCCACACTTCGCCGGTCTGGAGCTGGACCGGCAGGATGTCGGGCGTCGTGACGAAGAAGTTCGGTCGGAAGTAGTCGCGCTCGGGGTAGCCGGCAATCTCGCTCACATACTCCTGCAGTTCCTGCTTGTCCGTGCGCCAGGTGAAATAAGTGTAGGACTGCGAGAAGCCGAGCTTGGCCAGCGCCTTCATGACCTTCGGCCGCGTGAATGCTTCCGCCAGGAAGATTACGTCGGGTGAGCGCGTCCGAATTTCCCGGATCAGCCATTCCCAGAAGGGCAGTGGCTTGGTGTGGGGGTTATCGACGCGGAAGATGCGTACGCCGTGGCCGACCCAGAACAACAGGACGTCCCGAAGCGCTTCCCATAGCGCGATGCGGTCGGCGCACATGAAATCGGGGTTGACGATGTCCTCGTACTTCTTGGGCGGATTCTCCGCGAAGCGGATCGAGCCGTCCGGCCGGTAGCTGAACCATTCCGGATGATCCTTCAGCCAAGGATGATCCGGCGAGCATTGCACCGCGAAGTCCAGCGCGATCTCCATGCCGTGCTTGGCGCAGGTATCGACCAGACGCCGGAAGTCGTCGAGCGTGCCGAGCTCGGGATGCACGGCATCGTGGCCGCCGTGCTCGTTGCCGACGGCATAGAAGCTGCCCGGATCGCCGGGCAGGGCCTTCAAGGCATTGTTCCGGCCTTTGCGGTTGGTGTGCCCGATCGGATGGATCGGCGTGAGATAGAGGACGTCGAAGCCGAGCGCGGCAATTTCCGGCACACGTGCAATGCAGTCGTCGAAGGTTCCGTGCTGTCCGGTGACGCGGCCCTGGCTGCGCGGCACCATCTCGTACCAGGCGCTGGCCCGCGCGCGCTCGCGGTCGGCCACCAGCGGAACGATGTGACTGCGGGTGAGGTCGGGACGTGTCTCGCTCTTTTCAATCGCTGCCGCGACGACATCGTCGAGCAAGACAGCGGGGTCCTGTTTGGATGCGAATTTGCGCACCGCCGATTCGACGACCAGCCGCGCCTCTCGATCGTGCGGCATTAGCTCTACGAGGAGCTCATGGCCTTCGCGCGCCATGAGACCAACATCCTGCCCGGCTTCCTGCTTCAGCAGAAACTCTTTGCGCCAAGTGGCATAATGATCGGTCCAGGCTTCGATGGCGAACATGTACCAGCCGGGCACAGGCGGCGTGAATCGGCCGCGCCACCGGTCATTGCCGTGCGGCAGCATCGGTTCGCGATGCCAATTCTTATCTTGATCGGCGCGCCAAAGGAGGGCGGCGGCGAGGACATCATGACCTTCGCGAAAAATGTCAGCCCAGACGTCAACGGATTCGCCGGCAACGCGTTTAACCGGGTACCGGCCGCAATCGACACTCGGGAAGATATCCTCGATGCGAAAGCGCGGTCCGGTCGGATCGGTGGGAGACACCTCCCATGCCTCGTGGCGAGACGAATGCTCCATGCGTATCGCCGTACGCTCCGGTCCGAATTGTTTCATTGGTCTCTATTCTGGCTGGCCTCTGGGAAGAACCGAGTAAAGAGCCGAAAGTTCCATGCATTTGCTTTCTCCGCGCTCTCCTCGGCCACACACGAAAAGCGAAGAACATGAACGACTTGACTGCCTCGGCAGAGGCGTGGGGCATCGAGCCCGGCTATCATGATGTATTCGGCAATTGGCATCCGGCCGGCCCGCAAACGCTGCGTCGTTTGATTGAGGCTCTGTCGGCCGGGCGCGCCAAGCCGCCGCAGGTTGAATATCCGCTCTTGCCCGAGCATCCGATGCGGTGCTGGCAGGGCGATGGACGCCGTCTATGGGGACTTGCGGTTCAGCTTTACGCTCTGCGCTCGGCGCGCAACTGGGGACACGGCGATTTCACCGATCTCGCCAAGCTGATCGAGACGGCGGGCGCGATGGGCGCAGGCGCGATCGGTCTCAATCCGCTGCACGCGTTGTTTCCGGATCGGCCCGGTGCACCAAGCCCCTATGCGCCGAACAGCCGTCTCTTTCTCAATCCGTTCTACATCGACGTCGATGCGGTCCCGGAGTTTCCCGGCATCGAAGCGGCCGGGCTGACCGACGACTTGCGCCGCCTGCGCGAAAGCGAGCTGATCGACTACGACGGCGTGGCGCGCGCCAAACTGCATGCCTTGCAGCTTGCCTACGAGCAGTTTGCCAAGAAAGCTGCGAAGGAGCGGCGTTCCGATTTCGAGGCCTATCGGACGGAGCAAGGCGAGGCGCTGACGCGGTTCGCCTGCTTCGAAGTGCTGCGGCAATTGCACGCGCCGAAGCCGTGGTGGGACTGGCCGCAGCCGTGGAAAAACCCGGATCGCTCGGCTTTGGCGGAGTTTCGGCGGCAGCATCTCGGCGCCTGCGAGCTCCAGGAGTTCATGCAATGGACCGCCGACCGGCAGCTTGCCGCTTGCGTGAGCGCTGTACGCAAGGCCGGCATGCCAATCGGTCTCTATACCGACCTGGCCGTCGGCATCGACCCATCGGGCGCCGATGCGTGGAGCCGTCAGGACACGATCGTCGCATCGGTCTGTGTCGGCGCGCCGCCCGACGAATTCAATACCGCCGGACAGGACTGGGGGCTCGCGCCGTTCAATCCGATGACGCTGTCACAGGACGACTTCGCGCCGTTACGGCAGTTGATGCGCGCTGTGATGCGCCACGCCGGCGCGATCCGGCTCGACCACGTCATGGGCCTCAAGCGCATCTTTATGATCCCGCAAGGCATGGCCGCTTCAGAAGGAACCTACGTGCGCTATCCGTTCGAGCCGGTCTTACGGGTCATCGGCGAGGAAAGCTGCCGCCATCGATGCATGGTGGTCGGCGAAGATCTCGGCACAGTACCGGAGGGCTTCCGCGAGACGACGGCCAAATGGGGCATCTGGACCTATCGCGTGATGCTCTTCGAACGCGATGGCGACGGCCGGTTCAGGCCGCCCGAATATTATCCGACCGATGCGGTGGCGACCTTCAACACGCACGATTTGCCGAGCCTGCAGGGATGGCTGAGCGCGCACGATTTGCGCGTGAAGCGGGCGCTGGGCATCGATCCGGGAGAGACCGATGAGGCGCGCGTGCACGCTCAGAACATGCTGCGCGCCACTTTGTCAGCGCGCGCCGCAGGCGAGGCTGATGGGGTTCCGGCGGCGATCGCGTCCTTTCTCGGCGATACGCCCTCGAAGCTGGCTGTGATCGGTCTCGACGACGTCCTTGGCGAGATCGAACAGATCAACGTCCCTGGCACAACCGACGAGCATCCCAACTGGCGGCGCAAGCTGCCAGTCCCGGTCGAGCAACTGGCTGGTCACATGGGCTTGCAACGGGTGGCCCGCGCTTTCGCGCGGGCCGGCCGTAGCCACAAATCCTAGGTCGTCGGCACGTGCCAGATATCGCGGGCGTATTCGCGGATGGTGCGGTCGGATGAGAACCACGCCGTGCCGGCCGTGTTGAGGATGCTCATCCGCCACCAGTCGGCCGGCGTCTGCCAGAGATGGTCGACGGCGCGTTGCGTATCCCAATAGGCGTCGAAATCCGCCGCCACCATATAGCGGTCGTAATCTTCCAGCGCCCGGACGATCGGATGGTAGCGGGCTGGGTCGTCGGCTGAGAACATGCCGCTTTCCAGGCTTGCCAGCGCGGCCTTCAGGCGCGGCGAGGCATCGATTGCCTGCTGGCCCGGGAAATGCGCGCGTACCTTCTCTGCCACCTCCGGCGCCGTCATGCCGAAGATCATGACGTTGTCGATGCCGACGTATTCGCTGATCTCGATGTTGGCGCCATCGAGCGTGCCGATCGTAATGGCACCGTTGAGGGCGAGCTTCATGTTTCCGGTGCCAGAAGCCTCCATGCCGGCGGTGGAAATCTGTTCCGAGAGATCGGCTGCCGGCACGATGACCTCGGCGAGGCTGGCGCTGTAGTTCGGAACGAACACCACCTTCAGCCGGTCCTTCACCAGCGGATCGTTGTTCACGACGTGCGCGATGTCGTTGATGAGCTTGATGATCAACTTGGCGCGGTCGTAACTCGCCGCCGCCTTGCCGGCGAAGATCTTCACCCGGGGAACAGCATCGCGGTCGGGATGCGAACGGATCTCCTGATACAACGCAATGGTTTCCAGCGCGTTCAGAAGCTGGCGCTTATACTCGTGGATGCGTTTGATATGCACGTCGAACAGCGCGTGCGGATCGACACGGACGCCCGTCGCCTGCTGCATGACGGTCGCAAGCCGCGCCTTGTTGGTGAGGCGCGCGCGCCGGTAATGCTCGACAAAACCTGGTTCGTCGGCGATGCCACGGATCTCTTCGAGACAGCGGGGATCGTCGAGAAAGCGCTCGCCGAGCCGCTCCACCAGCAATTGCGTAAGCGGTTGATTGGCCTCGTACAGCCACCGCCTGAAGGTGATGCCGTTGGTCTTGTTGACCAGACGCGTCGGCGTGGTTTCGGCGAGATCGTGAAACACCGTCTTGCGTAGCAAATCGGTATGCAGGGCCGAGACGCCATTGACGCTCGCCGAGCCGAGGAAGGCGAGGTGCGCCATGCGCACGCGCTTCTCACCGCTCTCTTGGATGAGCGAGACGGACGCGAGAAGCGTCGGATCGGTCAGCCCGCGCTTCCCCGTTTCCTGCAGATGCAGCCAGTTGATCAGATAGATGATCTGGAGATGGCGGGGCAGCAGGCGGCCGAGCAGTTCGACCGTCCAGGTCTCCAACGCTTCCGGCAACAGCGTGTGATTGGTGTAGTTGAGCGTGCCCTTGGTGATGGTCCACGCTTTCTCCCAGGAGAAATCGTGCTCATCGACCAGAATGCGCATGAGTTCGGCGACGGCGATGGCCGGATGCGTGTCGTTCAGCTGCACCGCGGCCTGGTCAGGTAGCGTCTCGAGCGAGCCGAAGGCGGCAACATGGCGTTGTGTCAGGTCTTGCAGCGAAGCGGACGTGAAGAAGTATTCCTGCCGCAGCCGCAGTTCCTGGCCTTCGGGGGTGCTGTCATTGGGATAGAGGACGCGCGAAATTGCCTCGGCACGCGCACGCGCCGCGACGGCGCCGACATAGTCGCCCTGGTTGAAGGCCGCGAGTTGGACAGGGTGCGCGGCACGCGCCGACCACAACCGCAATGCGTTGACGTGACGTCCGCGCCAGCCGGCGATCGGCGTGTCGTAAGGCAGGGCCAGCACCGTCTCGGCCGGATACCAGATGGCGCGCGCGGTGGCGTCGTCGCCACCGACATATTCGACCGAGCCGCCAAAGCCGATCGAATATTCGGCGTTGGCGCGTGGGAATTCCCACGGATTGCCGCGCGCGAGCCAGTCCTCCGGTAATTCCTGCTGCCAGCCGTCGACGATGCGCTGTTCGAACAGGCCGTTCTCATAACGGATGCCGTAGCCAAACGCGGGAATGCTTAGCGCCGACATGCTGTCCATGAAACAGGCGGCGAGGCGGCCGAGGCCCCCATTGCCGAGCGCCGCATCCGGTTCGCAGCGGCGCAGATCGTCGAGTTCGACGCCGAGGCCGCGCAAGGCGCCGCGCGCGGCATCGACCAGCCGCAGATTGGTCAGCGTGTCGAATAACAGCCGGCCGATCAGGAACTCGATCGACAGGTAGTAGACGCGCTTCTTCTCCTGTTTGGCGATGCGCTCGTCGGTCTTCATCCAGATGTCGATGACGTGATCGCGTACCGCGAGGGCGGTCGCGCAGTACCAATCGTGATGCGATGCGCGATCGCGATTCTTACCCAGCACATAATGCAGCTTGGCCTGTATCGCTTCGCGCAACTGCGCCTCGTTGGCGGCGCGGTCGGAGATGCTGGATATGTGGGGCTTATGCTTCACTGTGGGCATGGACGTCATATGGTTGGGGCCTGACGGCGATAAATGATAATGGCGAGTTCCATCTAACTGGGCTGTCCCCTCGAAGCTGTAGTTTAGGGACGCTGTGTCACATGAAAACGGCCGTAGACGGCAAAATGCGATCACAAGACGTGACGCAATGAATCATCCACAACATGGCGTTATCATGCCGCATTGCCACATGGTCGTGCCGCGATGCAGTAGGCGTCCAGGCAGTAGACGTGCACACGACAGTGGCAGTTCCATGATGGAACTTTTCGTGCTTAGGGACCGATCGTCGCCTTAATTCGCTCGGCCGTCAGTGGAAGCTCCCGAATCCGCGTGCCGGCTGCATGAGCGATGGCGTTCGCAACAGCCGCCGCGGTGGGGCCCTGCGCCGCCTCACCCGTCCCAAGGAACCGCTCGGTTGGACGATCGATGACATGCACGGCGATGCTTTCGGGCACCAGCGGAAAGCGAATCATTGGAAAGCTCGACCAATCTCGGCTCGTAATTCCTTGTCGGTCGAAGGTGACAGCTTCGTACAGCGTCCAACTCGCCGATTGAACGATCGCGCCCTCGATCTGGTTGCGTATGCCATCGTGATTGACAGCGAGACCGCTGTCGACCGCGGCGACGACGCGGCCAAGTGTCACGGCGCCGCTTTCCCGGTCGACGTCGAGTTCGAGTGCGATCGCGCAATAGGCCGCGAGGTTCTTGTAGCGCGCGAAGGCAAAGCCATGGCCGCGTCCACGTGGCAGACTAGGGCGCGCTTTCCAATTGAATTCGGTCGCGGCTTTCTCGATCACGTCGCGCGCGCGCGGATCATCCAGATGCCGGAGCCGGAACTCGACAGGATCGGCATTGGCGGCCTCCGCGAGTTCATCCATGAAGCTCTCGATCGAGAAGATGTTGTGATACGCGCCCAATCCGCGCAAAGCCGATACGCGTAGCGGCATCTGTGGGATGAAGTGGCTGACGACACGCCCGTTGGGAACGGTGTAAAGCGGGATGGCATTGCGATCGCCGCCCCCTTCGGGTTGCGGGATCGGCTTCGGCGCCGGCTGAGGGAAAGGCTGCGCCAGATAAAGCGCGGCAAGCAGATTGCCGGCCGGTCCTTCGGGCCGGGTCGAATGCGTGTTGCTCCAGACATCATATTGCCAGGATACGAGCTTGCCCCCGGCGTCGAGCGTCGCCGACACTTCGGAGATCATGGCGGGGCCGAAGGGCTCCCAGCCATGCTCGTCCTCGCGCATCCACTGGACGCGGATCGGACGGCCGGGCGTCGCCCGCGCGATCAGGGCCGCATCGGCCGCAACGTCGTCGGCGGCATTGTGCCCGTAGCAGCCTGAGCCTTCGACTTGAACGCAGTGCACTTGTTCGCGCGGCATATGGAGCATGTCGGAGAGGGCGTTGCGCAGCGGATAGACGCCCTGCGTGTGCGTCCACACCGTGAGCTTGTCCCCTTCATAGAGTGCGACGGCGCAGGACGGCCCAATCGAGCCGTGCAGATGATAGGGGCGCCGATAGGCAGCCTTCAGCGTCCGGTAGCCCTGCCGGACCGGTGTGCCTTTGTTGAGGATCACGCTATCGTTCGAGGGCAAGGACTTGATGACGTCGAAGATGCCCGCGGGGTCGGGCAAGGCATCGCCCGGCTGCCATTGCGCTGTGGCGGACAAAGCCTGCATGGCCTCGATGGCCTGGAATTCACCCTCGGCAACGGCCGCGAGGAAGCTGCCGTCGCGCACGACCTTTACGAATCCGGGCATGCGCTCGACTGCGGCCGTATCGACCTTGGTCAGTTTCGCGCCATAGGCGGGCGGGCGCACCACGCGCGCGTGCAGCATGCCTTCGGGGCGCATATCCTGCACATACATCGGTGCGCCGGTAAGCTTGCCGGGAATGTCGACACGGTCGATGCGCTTGCCGATGATGGCGAAGGTCGTCGGATCCTTCAGCGGCGAATCAGGCTGCGCTGTCCGATGAAAGTCCTGGCCGGTCACAAGATCCTTATAGGAGACGCTGCGGCCGTCATCTGCGAGCACCGAGCCGGCTCGGGTCCGCAATTGACCCGTGGGCAGGTTGAGCCGCGCCGCCGCTAGATCGATGAGGATGCCGCGCACCTGCGCGGCGGCGTTCAAGATGGCCGTTCCGGAATCCTGCATCGAATGGCTGCCGGCTGTGTAGCCCTCATTGGGGGTGCGCTCAGTATCGGCGGTGATGAGCGTGATGGCGTGCAAGTCGACATCGAGCTCTTCTGCAGCGCATTGGATGAGCGCTGTCTTGATGCCCTGGCCCAATTCGGCCTTGCCGGTGAAGACGGTGATCTGTCCTTGTGCGTCGATGCCGATCCAGGAGTCGAGCATCGGCGAAGTGCGTAAACTGCCGGGTAATTGGGGCGCGGCTTGCGGTTCAACCGGCTTGTTCTGCGCATCTTGCGCGACGCTCCGCCGCATCAGCGCGAAGCTGACGACGACGGCGCCGCCCGTCTGCAGCAGGCGGCGGCGGCTCATCGGTGCGAAGGGGGCGTTCATTGCCGGGCCTCACGGGTGCCATTGAGGTCGGCGGTCATCGATTTGGCGGCGCGCCGCACCGCACGCAGAATGCGCATCTGCGTGCCGCAACGGCAGAGATTGGGCGCCATGTAGTCGCGAATTTGCGCATCGGTCGGGGCGGCGTTGTGCTCGAGCAGCGCCTGCGCGCGCATCATCATGCCGGGAATGCAGTAGCCACATTGCGCCGCTTGCTCTTCCATAAAGGCACGCTGCACGATGCCCGGCTTCTCCGCTGTGCCGAGCCCCTCGACGGTGCGGATGTAGCGGTTCTCCAGGACAGAGACGGGGGTGAGACAGGAGAAAACCGGCTCGTGATCGACAAGCACCGTGCAGGCGCCGCATTGACCGAGGCCGCAGCCGAATTTGGCAGCATTGAGCTTCAAATCGTTGCGGAGCACGTAGAGCAGAGGCGTCCGCGGATCGACGTCGACGTTGTGCATCGCGCCATTCACGTTGAGGGCGATCATGGGGCCTCCGCGCGCGGTTGCGGCTTCTGACGAAGCGTCGATAACGTCTTGTCGACACCGGGCCATGCCGGTTTGTCGCTGAAATGGCTGCGCACGTAGGCCGCCAGGGCGACGATCTGCGGATCGGTGAGCGTGCCCGAGAAGCCCGGCATCATCGGCCCGGCGGACCCCAGCGGCGGGTGGATGCCGTCGAGGACGATATGCAACAGGTTGGTCGGGTCCGGCGCGTGCACCACGCTGCTCAGGCCGAGCGCCACCGGTTTCGAAATCGGAAAGGTTCCGCCGGCATGGTGACAGGTCGCGCAGGCGCCGGCAAAGATCGCGGCGCCGGGCGAGGTGTCGCTCTCGGTCCTGCCGTCGGCGTGTGCGCCCGTGGTGGTGGCGGTCCCCCATAGCTTGACCTCGCGCTGCTGCGCGAAATCGAGCGCTACGCGTGCACGCTGAGCGCCTTGTGCTTCGTCTGCACCGCGGGATAGCGACGCAACATACGTCGCCATCGCGCGCACATCCTCATCCGGCAACTTGCGCAAGGCGCGGATGATGGGCTGCATCGGCCCCGCGGCGTAGCCGTGCTGGCTCGCGAAGCCTTGCCGCAAATACGCCTCGAGTTGCTCGGCCGTCCAGTGTACGGGCGCGGGCGAGGCGAGGTTGAGCGCGGGTGCGTGCCAGCCTTCGCCGACACCGCCGCCATAGGCTTCGCTCGTTTTCTCGGCGCCCAGGACATTGCGTGGCGTGTGACAGGCGCCACAGTGGCCGAGCCCTTCAACGAGATAGGCGCCGCGATTCCATTCTGCGCTTTGCTTGGGATCCGGTTGATAGGGGCCTGTGTGCAGGAAGAGCAGTTTCCAGGCCGCCGCCGACAATCGCCAGTTCAATAAGCCCATAAGCGCAGGCGGGCGATTTTCCTGCCGCACCGGCTCGCGTGTCATGAGAAATGAATACAGGGCCGAGATGTCGTTGTCGGTGATCTTGGTGAAGTGATCGTAGGGGAAGGCGGGGAAAAGATGATTGCCCTTGCGGTCGACGCCCGAGCGCATGGCACGGCGAAAGGCCGCTTCAGGCCAGGCGCCGATGCCGGTCTCCGGGTCGGGTGTGATGTTGCTGCCGTAGACGACGCCGAACGGCGTCTCGACCGGAAAACCACCGGCGTAAGGCTTGCCGCCCGGCTGCGTATGGCAGACCGCACAGTTACCGGCTGCGGCGAGCTGCGCGCCCTTTGCGATGGCGCCGGGATCGAAACGGGCCGCGCTGCTCCGCTCGGGCGGCATCTCGCTCTGATACGCCCAGGCATAAAACGCGGCGAAAGCCACGACGAAAACGGCGATCACGCCGGCGATGACGCGCATGGCGGTTCAGACCATCAGCTTCTCCAGCCGGATCGGCAAATCGCGCACGCGCACGCCCGTCGCATGATAGACGGCATTTGCGACAGCAGCCGCCGTGCCGACGTTGCCGAGCTCGCCGATACCTTTGACGCCGACCGGATTGACGAAGTCGTCCTTCTCCGGAACGAATATCACGTCCAGGTCACGGATGTCAGCATTCACTGGGATGAGGTACTCGGCGATATTGTCGTTGGTATAGCGTGCGTTGCGCCGGTCGATTTCGGTCGCCTCATGCAGCGCCGAGGAAATGCCCCAGATCATCGCGCCCATATATTGGCTGCGGGCCGTTCGCGGGTTGAGGATGCGTCCGGCTGCGAAGGCGCCGACGATGCGTGCGACGCGGATCTCTCGCGTACGCGCGTGGACGCGAACTTCGACGAACTCGGCGCCCAGCGCGTACATCAACTTTTCGCCGTGCGAGCCGCCGCCAAGCGTCGGTCTGCCCTTATAAAGTTGTGCCAGCGCGTCGGGCTTGCCGCCCGGCGGAATGAACTCGGCGTACTCCTCGATGGCGCCGACATGAAGCCGCTCAAAAGCGGCGGAGAGATCGGGGGCGCGGCTGTTGTCGCCGCTGCCCGTCGTGCCCGATGCATGCGACAGCTTATCCAGGATTGCATCGCAAGCCTTGACGACCACAGAGCAGCAGCTCGCCGACTGATTGGAGCCGCCGGCGACCGGAGAGGGCGGCAGGCTGCTGTCGCCCGTTTCGACCGTGACGGCGGACACCGGGATCCCAAGACGTTCAGCGGCTACCTGCGCGACGATCGTGTTGATGCCGACGCCGATCTCGTGCGCCGCGATCTGCACATGGGCATGGCCATTGGCGTTCAAGCGAACGCGCGCGGAGGAGGCGCCCACATGCGTGGGATATACCGCCGAGGCGCAGCCCCAACCGACAAGCCACTCGCCGTCCCGCATGGAGCCGGGTTGGGCATTGCGTTTGTCCCAGCCAAAGGCCTTGGCGGCCTCGTCATAGCATTTCATCAGCGATCGGCTCGACCACTGCTTGCCGGTGGCGTCGACCATGCCGTCATTGCGGCGGCGCAGTTCGATCGGGTCCATGTTGAGCTTGACGGCCAATTCGTCCATCGCGCTTTCCAGCGCATAGATATACGGAACGACCGGCGGCGAACGCATGAAGCCCGGCGTGTTGCGGTCCGCATGAACCAACGTCACGCGGGTTTTGACGGCACCGAAGCTATAGAGCCGCGCGCTGTCTTCGACGCCGGCCACGGAATAGGGATCGGGCCGCGAGGTGATTTCCCAGCCTTCGTGCGAAAAGCCGGTGATCTTGCCGTCGTTTTCCGCACCGATACGGATACGATGACGGGTCTCGGCGCGATAGGTCTGCACGCTGAACCCTTGATCGCGGGTCACGACCAATTTGACGGGCCGGTTGAGCTTACGCGCCGCCGCCGCGACAAACCCGGTGCGAGGCGAAAACTGCGCTTTCGAGCCGAAGGCACCCCCGACAAACGGGCTCACCACGTGAACTTTCTCGGGATCGATGCCGAGCTTCTGAGCCAGCGTGTTCTTCAGGCCATAGACGAATTGGCTGGGCTCGTACACCGTCAGTTCGCCATCACGCCAGACGCATGTGGTCGTGAACAACTCGATCGGGTTGTGATGATGCGTCGGCGTGCCGTAACGCACGTCGATCGACACCGGCGCCGCCGCGATGGCCGCATCGGCACCGCCCGCCTGCGGCAGCTTCTTGGCGCGCTCCTCGACTTTGGACGGCTCTTCCTCGGTGAGGCCGGCCGCATCGAAGGTGCCGCTGGGCTTCCCCTCGGTGTAGGCAATCTTGGCCCGATAGGCGGCTTCGCGCGCCGCCTCGTAGGTGTCCGCAACCACCATGCCGATGATCTGGCCGTCGAAATGAATGTCCGGCCCCATCTCTTGCATCGAGGAGATCGAGCCGCCACCGCCCGGCGCGAACGGTACTTCGTTCAACTTGCCGATGGTCTCGTGCGTGAAGATATCGAGCACGCCCGGAACGGCGATGGAGTCGCCGAGGTCAATGCTGGCGATGCGGCCTTTGGAGATCGCGCTGGTGATGAGAAACGCATAGGCCGGATTGGCGACAGCGAAATCGGACGGATAGCGGGCTTCGCCGGTCACCTTGAGGCGGCCATCGATGCGGGGCTCCGGGTTCCCCATGTTTTCCTTCGGCTGCGGCGCGGCGCGGCTCATGTCAGATCTCCATTGCAGCGGCTTCGCGCAACGCGCGCATCAGGGTTTGGCGCCCGAGTTCGACCTTGAACTTGTTGTCACCGCGCGGCTTGGATTCGGCGTAAGCGGTATTGGCGGCGGCCTGCAGGACGCCGTCGGTCAGCGTTTGGCCCTTGATGGCCTCTTCGGCCGTGCGCGCCCGCCACGGCAGAGCGCTCACCCCGCCGAGCGCGATGCGGGCCTCCCGCACCGTGTCGCCGTCCATGTCGAGTGCGACTGCGGCGGAGGCTAGGGCGAATTCATACGACTCGCGGTCGCGGACCTTCAGATAGAGCGAACGCTTGGCAAAGGGCGCCGGCGGCACGACGAAAGCGGTGATCAGTTCGCCTGGCTGGAGAGTCGTTTCGATATGCGGCGTATCGCCCGGCGCCTTGTGCAGCTTTGCGAAAGGAATTGTGCGCGAACCGTTCGGCCCGGCGATGTCGACCACCGCCTCGAGCGCGATGAGCGCATGGGCGAAATCGCCGGCATAAGTAGCGATACATTGGTCGCTGACGCCGAGGATCGCGTGCATCCGGTTTACGCCGTCCATCGCGGCGCAGCCTGCTCCCGGATTGCGCTTATTACAGGTGGTGTAAGACGTGTCGCGAAAATAGCTGCAGCGCGTACGCTGAAGCACATTGCCGCCCAGGGATGCCATGTTTCGAATCTGAGCGCTGGCGGCCAGCATCAGGGACTGAGCGATGACGGGATAGGCCTGCTTCACGTCCGGGTGGTCGGCCGCCTCGGCCATCCGCGCCATGGCGCCGAGCCAGAGCCCTTTCGAGCCGAGTTGGATATTTCCGGATGGCGTGCGGGACAGACCATTGATGTCGGTGACATTCTCCGGCCGCATAACGTCGATGCGCATGAGGTCCATGAGGTTCGTGCCACCGTCCAGATACTGGCTGCGTGCGAAAACCGATGGTTCGTTCTTGTCGATGGAAGCTTGCGCCTGCTGGGCCGCGATCGCGGCGCTGGCATTATCCGCGCGGGTGTAATGAAAGGGGCGCATGGCTCAGGCCTTCTGCATCTTCGTCTTGGCGTCGTTCACCGCGTCGACGATGTTTGGATAGGCGGCGCAACGGCATAGATTGCCGCTCATGTACTCGCGGATCTCGGCGTCGCTACCCGCGTGGCCTTCGTTCACGCAGCCGATGGCGGACATGATCTGTCCCGGCGTGCAATAGCCGCATTGGAAAGCATCGTGATCGATGAACGCCTGCTGCATCGGATGCAAAGTGCCATCGGCAGAGGAGAGGCCTTCGATGGTGGTGATGTCACGGCCTTCCGCGGCGGCCGCGAGGGTAAGGCACGAAAGATGACGTTTGCCGTCGACCAGCACAGTGCAAGCGCCGCATTGTCCCTGGTCGCAGCCTTTCTTGGTGCCGGTCAATCCGGCGTGCTCGCGCAAGGCGTCGAGCAGGCTCGTGCGGATATCCAACGCGAGCTGCTGGTCGCGGCCGTTGATGCGCAATGTGACCCGCAGCGGTTCACGCGCAGTGTCTTTGGTCAGCGGAGGCGTTGCGGCATCGGCTCGTTGCCGCTCGAGCAGGGTCAAAGTCATGGTCGAGACCATTGTTGAGGCGAGGAAAGCGCGCCGGCTGGCGCCGCTTTTTTGGCTGGGCGAAGAATTCATGATGTGCCTGGGCTCCAATGGGTTCCCGAGGTCGCAAGGAGGCGGTGCGGTAAGCTGGGCTCGTTGGGAGGAAAGTCGCCAGCCAGAGGGGAGTTCCTGGCGCGCACGTTAAAATTAGAACGGCTTCACAAAGCACATGGAACTTGCGGCAAAATGCTGCGCAAGAATGACAAAATGAAAAAGCGGCGCGCCTTCCGACCAGAGGCGCGCCGCTTTGTCTATTACACTGGAATTACGTCGCTTGGCGGACGCTCGGCCCGGGCCGAGCGCTCGTTGTGTGTCAGCGACCTTGGTAGGCCGGTGTGTGCACGACGAGGCCGTCGAGTTCTTCCGTCACCTTGATCTGGCAGCACAGGCGCGAGGTCGGCTTCACTTCGAAGGCGGCGTCCAGCATCTGCTCTTCATCGGCATGCGGCGGGCCGACGATGCCGCTCCACGCGTCGTCGACATGGACCAGGCAGGTAGCGCAGGTGCAGCCACCGCCGCATTCGGCGACGATGCTGGAGACGTCATTGCGTAGCGCCGTCTCCATGACGGTCGCGCCGATTTCGGCATCGACCGTGTGAACCGTGCCGTCATGTTCAACGAAGGTGATCTTGGGCATCTCTCGTTTCCGCTTGGCGTTAGCCGGCACCGCTTATGCGACGCCGAGTTTCTTCTGCAGGTTGGTAGAGGAGGTGGTGTACTGAAACACGAGGCGCTTATCGGGGTAGATGTAGTGGTGTGCCTTCTGCGCCATCAGCGCGCCTTCGTGGAAGCCGGACAGGATGAGCTTCAGTTTGCCCGGATAAGTGTTGATGTCGCCGATGGCGAAGATGCCGGGGATGTTGGTTTCGAACGTGCTCATGTCGACCGGGATGAGCTCGTCTTCCATCTTCAGCCCCCAGTCGGCGACCGGGCCGAGTTTCATCGTCAGGCCGAAGAAGGGCAGCATGGCGTCGCAATCGATGCGCGCCGTGGTGCCGTCGTTACCCTTGATCGACAGCGCGGTGAGTTGGCCGTCGCCGCCCTCGAGCGCCGCCACTTGGCCGATCTTCAGGTCCATCTTGCCGTCGGCAACCAGCGCTCGCATTTTGTTGACGCTGTCGGGCGCGCCGCGGAAGTCGTCGCGGCGATGAATGAGCGTCAGCTTCTTGGCGAGCGGCTGGAGATTGAGCGTCCAATCGAGGGCCGAGTCGCCGCCGCCGACAATCACGAGGTTCTTGTCGCGGAACGCCTCCATCTTGCGCACGGCATAGTGCACCGACTTGCTCTCATAGGGCTCGATGCCGGCGATCGGGGGGCGCTTGGGCTGGAACGAGCCGCCACCGGCCGCGATCACCACCACCTTGCACTCAAAGGTCTTACCGGCGTCGGTGCCGACACGGAATTGCGCGTCGCCGAGCTTTTCGACCGTCGTCACCATCTCGCCGAGATGGAAGGTCGGATGGAACGGCTTGATCTGCTCCATCAGCCCTTCACTGAGGCCGTGGCCGGTAACCATCGGGATTCCGGGGATGTCGTAGATCGGCTTTTCGGGATAGAGCTCGGCACACTGGCCGCCGACCTTGTCGAGGATGTCGATGAGGTGGGCTTTGATGTCCAGAAGGCCCAGTTCGAACACGGCGAAAAGACCGACGGGCCCCGCGCCGATGATGACAACGTCGGTCTTGATCGTCTCTGTCATTCGTTCCCTCCGGCCCGGGCCGGCTCCCGCTTCGCTTGTGTTGCTGATTACGCCGATCTGGCGCGCATGCGATTATCGGGAACCGCGATCTGGCGCAACAGTTCGCCCAGATTCTGCTCCGGCGACTTGCCGGTGGTGGTCAGGACGACCTCAGCCTTGGCGTAGAGCGGCTCCCGGCTTTTCAGGATCGAGACCAGGTCCTGCATGGAACGGGCGCTGTTGGCCATCGGCCGCATATCGCCCTGAGCCATGACGCGCCGCATATGCTCTTCCGGTTCGGCGCGCACCCACACCGTCATACAGGAGGCCAGCAGCCGCTCCAGCGTACCGGGATCGGTAACGATGCTGCCGCTCGTCGCCATGACGAATTGCGGGTGTTCGCGCAGGATCGCGTCGAAGGCCTCTCGCTCGGCGCGGCGGAACGTCTCCTGGCCGAACATATCGAAGAGTTCGCTCAGGCTGGCGCCGCTGCGCCGCTCGATTTCGCGGTCGAGTTCGATGAAGGGAATGCCAAGACGCTCGGCGAGCAATTTGCCGAGCGTCGATTTGCCGCCGCCACGCAGGCCGATCAACGCGATGCGGCGGTTGCGATCGGCGGGCTCCGGCTCGCGGAAGCGCTCGCTCAGCAAGGCCCGCGCATCGGCAAGTTCGGCAGGCGACAGGCGTTCGAGGAACTGCGACAGCAGCACCAGGTCGAGCGGCGGCTCCGGGCCGTCATGCACGAGCTGGGTCACCGGCAGGCCGATGGCACGCGCGATCCGCCGCAGCAGCACGATCGAGCAGTTGCCTTTGCCGATTTCCATTTGCGCCAGGTAGCGCTCGGACACGCGCGCGTGCTGCGCCAGGGCTTTGCGCGTCATGCCGCGCTGGCTGCGCAGGACGCGCACACGTTCGCCAAGGCGGCGCAGGTAAGCGTCGCTGTCGCGGGCGGGAAGGGGTTTGACGCGGTCGTTGGTCATACGGATGATCGACATGAAATATAATGCCGAACACACTATGGGCTATTGCTGCGGGCTTTGCAACCGCCGGCGCGTCGCAACGTCAATAAAATGCCCGTATTTCTGATGTGTTATGGTGCGTTGCAGCATATGAAAATGTGCTGCGGGCGTTGCGCTGTCTTGCGGCCGCCACAAGCTGGTGCTACGGAAGTGCACAATAATGCATAGGGAGAAGCGGGCCGGCCCAAGCGAACGGTTCCGTTTTATGGTTCATGACCTTCATCGACTTCCAGACCGAGCCCACCCGCTACCGCCACTGGCGCCTCGAGTTCGATGGAGACATCGCTTACCTGATTATGGACGTCGATCCGGCCGGCGGTCTGGCCGAGGGCTATGAACTCAAGCTCAATTCCTACGATCTCGGCGTCGATATCGAACTGAACGATGCCGTACAGCGGCTACGCTTCGAACACCCGGAAGTGCGCGCAGTCGTTATCAAGTCCGGCAAGGACAATGTGTTCTGCGCCGGCGCCAATATCCGCATGCTCGGCAAGTCGACCCACGGCCACAAGGTGAACTTCTGCAAGTTCACCAACGAGACGCGCCTGTCGATCGAGGATGCGTCTGAGCACTCCAAGCAGACCTATATCTGCGCCATTAACGGCAACGCCGCCGGCGGCGGCTATGAGCTGGCACTCGCCGCCGATCACATCATGCTGGTGGACGACCGCCGCTCGGCGGTGGCGCTGCCGGAGACGCCGTTGCTCGCGGTGCTGCCAGGCACCGGCGGCCTCACGCGCGTCACCGACAAGCGCAAGGTGCGCCGCGATCGCGCCGACGTGTTCTGCTCGATCGAGGAGGGCATTCGCGGCACCAAGGCGGTCGAGTGGAAGCTGGTCGACGAGGTCGTGCCGAATTCCAAGTGGAAAGATGCAGTTGCCGCACGCGCGAAGGAGATCGCCGCGCGCTCGGATCGCCCGACGGATGCAAAGGGCATCAAATTCAATCCGCTCGCCCGTAAGATCGAAGGCGACCGCGTCTCGTATCCGAACGTCACGGTCGAGATCGACCGCGCGCGGGGCCTCGCCAACGTCACCGTGAAGGGCCCGTCGCAGCCGGTACCGGCTTCGGCCGACGCCGCGCAGGCGCTCGGCGATGCGTTCTGGCCGCTGGCGGTGGCGCGTGAGTTGGAAGACGCGATCCTGCATCTGCGCGCCAACGAGGCGGCGATCGCCGTGGTGCTGCTGCGCACCGAGGGCAACGCGCAGGGCGTGCTCGATCACGATGCGTTCCTGGCCAAGTCGCAGGACCACTGGCTGATGCGCGAAATCCGTCATTATTTGAAGCGCACCCTCAAGCGTATCGATGTGACGCCGAAGAGCTTCGTCGCGCTGATCGAGCCGGGCTCGTGCTTCGCCGGCACCTTGGCCGAGTTGGCCTTCGCCGCGGATCGTTCGCTGATGCTGATCGGCACGCGGGAAGGCGACAACCGTCAGCCAGCCGCGATCACGCTCGGCGAGGCTAATTTTGGCGCGTATCCGATGGGTAACGGCCTGACCCGCCTCGAAACGCGCTTCTTGGGCGAGCCGGAAACGCTGGAGGCCGCCAAGGCCAAGATCGGCGTCGCGGTGGAAGGCGAGGAGGCTGTTGAACTCGGTCTCGTCACGCTGGGGCTCGAAGACTTCGACTGGGACGACGAGCTGCGCGTGATGTTGGAAGAGCGCGCAAGCTTCTCGCCGGATGCGCTCACCGGCATGGAAGCCAATCTGCGCTTCGCCGGCCCGGAGACGATGGAGACCAAGATCTTCGGCCGTCTGACCGCGTGGCAGAACTGGATCTTCCAGCGCCCGAACGCAATCGGCGAGCAAGGTGCGCTCAAGCTCTACGGCACCGGCGTGTCGCCGACCTACGCAAGAGACCGGGTCTAAGGCCCGCGAGAAAAAGAGAGGAACACCCCATGGCACTCGGTGCAGTCGACTACGACGGCCTTATCCCGAACAACGTCGCGCTCGGCGATGATCCGCGCGTCAAGCGCGCGTTGGAGAAGTGGCACCCCGGTTATATCGACTGGTGGAAGGATATGGGGCCGGAAGGTTTTCAGGAGTCGCTTGTCTATTTGCGCACGGCGGTGAGCGTCGATCCGAAGGGCTGGGCCAAGTTCGATTACGTCAAGATGCCGGAATATCGCTGGGGCGTGCTGCTCGCGCCGCAGGCGCCGGGCCGCAAGATTGCCTTCGGACGCCACAAGGGCGAGGACGCCTGGCAGGAGGTGCCCGGCGAATATCGCGCCATGTTGCGCCGCCTGGTGGTGATCCAAGGCGACACGGAGCCGGCTTCGGTCGAGCAGCAGCGTCATCTCGGCAAGACCGCGCCTTCGCTCTACGACCTGCGCAACCTGTTCCAGGTCAATGTCGAGGAAGGTCGCCATCTCTGGGCGATGGTCTATTTGCTGCAGAAGTATTTCGGCACCGACGGCCGCGACGAGGCGGAAGCCTTGCTCGAGCGCCGGTCGGGCGATCCCGACACGCCGCGCATGCTGGGCGCCTTCAACGAGAAGACGCCGGACTGGCTGTCCTTCTTCATGTTCACGTACTTCACCGACCGTGACGGCAAGATGCAGCTCGAGGCCCTGGCGCAGTCCGGCTTCGATCCCTTGTCGCGCACCTGCCGCTTCATGCTGACGGAAGAAGCGCACCACATGTTCGTCGGCGAGACGGGCGTGACGCGTGTCATCCAGCGCACCTGCGAGGCGATGAAGGAGGCCGGCATCACCGATCCCTACGACATCGAGAAGGTGCGTAAGCTCGGTGTCATCGACCTGCCGACCATTCAGAAGAAGGCGAACCTGCATTTCTCGCTGACGCTCGATCTGTTCGGCAACGAGATCTCGACCAACGCGGCCAACGCGTTCCACGCGGGCCTCAAGGGGCGCTTCCGCGAGGATCGGCTCAAGGACGACCATCAACTCGAGAGCGGCACCTATCCCGTCCTGCGTCTGATCGACGGCAAGATCCAAAACGAGGACGCGCCGGCGCTATCCGCGCTCAACATGCGGCTGCGCGACGATTATGTCGGCGACGCCAATGTCGGCGTCGGCCGCTGGAACAAGGTGATCGAGAGCTTCGGCATTCCGTTCGAGATCAAGCTGCCGCACGTGGCTTTCCATCGCCACATCGGCGAGTTCTCGAACATCAAGACGGATATCGAGGGCAATCCGCTGAACGACGCCGACTGGAAGAGCAAGCGCGACGACTATCTGCCGAACAGTGCCGACAAGGACTTCATCGAAAGCCTGATGCAGCCGCAGTACGAGACCGGCAAGTTCGCCTCGTGGATCGCCCCGCCGAAGGTCGGCATCGACAACAAGCCGGGCGAATTCGAGTACGTGAAGATCGCCTGATCGCCGCCCGCGTGAGGCGGCTGAATTTG
Organism: Pseudolabrys taiwanensis; assembly: GCF_003367395.1. Taxonomy (NCBI): domain Bacteria; kingdom Pseudomonadati; phylum Pseudomonadota; class Alphaproteobacteria; order Hyphomicrobiales; family Xanthobacteraceae; genus Pseudolabrys; species Pseudolabrys taiwanensis. The sequence continues at coordinate 5,501,580 of NZ_CP031417.1, forward strand.
CGCCCTCTCCCCTTGCGGGAGAGGGCGACCGCAGCTTTTCAACGTAATGAATGGGTGAGGGGGCGGACCCCTCACCCATCTATATGCGTGGAAGGTCTCTCAATGCCCTCTCCCGCAAGGGGAGAGGGCGCAATTACAAGCGCCGTCAGCTAAACTTCGCGATCACCTCGGCTGGGATCTCACCCGCGCGCATCTTGTCTGGATCGTCCGCGCGCGGCATCGCCCAGACGCGCGTTTCCTCGCCCTCGATGGCGAGTTCGCCGTTGATCGTCACTTTGTGCTCGACCACGAAGCTCGATCTGCGGAATTCCTTAACGCGCGAGGCGATCTCGATGGTGTCGCCGAACTTCGCGGGCTTCATGAAGTTCGCCTTCACATCCACCAGCGCGATGCCGAGCAAGCCGTATGTGGCGTTGATTTGCGGCACAGCGACACCGAGCACCTCGGCGATCATCGCCCAGGTGTTGGTGTCGAACATATGGAAGAAGCGCGGATTGAAGACGATACCGGCGGGATCGCAGTCGCCCCAGGAGACGAAGACGGGGCGGCGGTAGGTGAAGGACGTCACGGCTGGCCAATCTCCCAAGACTTTACCGTCAAAGAGCCCGCCCAACGATTAAAGTCAACGGCGGTATCTCTACCGTTTGTCCCCGCGAAAGCGGGGACCCAGCTCTGAGTCAGCGCTGGATTCCCGCTTTCGCGGGAATGAGCGGAGCATGAGCGAGCCCGCGAACAATACTCTACTGTCGTGTCTTGCTTTTTGATCGCTTCTTCCTCGGATCCGGCCACTCGACCACCTCCTGCGACAGCAGCTCCACCTTGGTCGAGCGCATGCGCTTGCGCATGGCCGCCGGCGGTGCGACCGGCACATGGGGCGACAGGTCGAGGTCGAGCAGCAGCCAGTCGAGATCCTCTTCGACGATGAGCCAGCGTTCCGGTTTGTAACGGGCAAGCGAGAACGGCCGCGAATAGGCCATCATCGATTTCTTGCCGCCGGGCAGGCAGTATTCGTGGGCATAGCTCATCGCGAGCTCGCGCCAGCTCTTATAGATCGGATCGCGCCAGCGCAGGATCGCGTGATTGGTCTTGCTGATTGCGCCCCACAGCCCGCGCTCCTTGAACAATGTGATGACATGGTCGTGGTCGCTCGGCAGGGACTGGATGTCCATGAGCCACGTTTCTTTGCCATGAAAGGCAAGCACTGCGGCGGCGAAGAAGGCGCCTTCCGTGCAATGGGCCATCTTCATCTTCAACATTCGCCGTGGCGACATGGCCGTGTCGCCGTATTCGCCGAAGTTGATCGGCGTCTTGTCGAGGAAGCTCTGGATCTTCTGCGGCGTGTCGAGCCGCGCGAACAGACGGTGTTCGGCGGGGGTGAGCAGGGCGCGGAGGGATTTTCGGTAGGCGGGACGGGTCATAGACCGCAGGCGCGTGGTTAAGCGGAAGTGCCTATTTCGCACGGTTGACGGGCCGGAAGGGAGGGAGAGTTGTGTTCTCCACAGCGGGTCGAAAAGAGAAGAATGTTTGCCGGGTCGGTCCTCATGGCAGGAAATACCTTCTTATTTTCCGTAGGTTATTGCTGGTCTAGAGAACGGTCTTCTATCTAGAGGGCTCCCGGCGAGGAGTGGGAGCGCCCTATGACCGATTTTCCCCATCGCGACCCGATCGACAACGAGCTGTCGCTCGAGAGCTGGCTCATTGCGGTCGCCACCGCACTCGTTGCGCTGCTGATCGCCGCCCTGCCGTACGTGCGTTGGTGAAGGTTCATATGTCCTCCGTCATTGCCATTCCGAAGACCGCGCCTTTCTCCGCCGAGGACGTGGACCTTTTGAACCGCGTGGTCGGGCCGGCGAGCCCGATCCAGCGCGCCTGGCTCGCGGGCTTTCTTGCTGGCGTTGAGGCCGTGGCCGGCAGTGCCGGTGTTCTCACCGCCGGCGCGGAGTTTTCAGAAGCCGGTGTTGCCCAGCCTCAGCCCGCGGCGCCTGCGCGGCCGGCCGAGCCGCTTACCATCGTGTTCGCCAGCGAGAGCGGCAATTCCGAAAAGCTCGCGGGCGATCTGGCGAAGAATGCTCGCAAGCTCGGCTTCAAGCCGAATGTCGTCGACATGGCGGATCTCGAGCTCTCGACCCTGGCGTCGGCGAAGAAGTTGGTCGTCATCGCGGCGACCTGGGGCGAAGGCGAGCCTCCGGGACGCGTGACGCGCGTCTATAACGAATTGATGGGCGAGGGCGCCCCGCGTCTCGACGGTGTCGAGTTCGGCGTGCTGGCCCTCGGAGACACAGCCTATGTCGAGTTCTGCGCCGTCGGCAAGAAGATCGATGAGCGCCTCGCCGCTTTGGGCGGCAAACGCGCGGTCGATCGCGTCGACTGCGATCTCGATTTCGCCGAGCCTGCGGGAAAATGGATCGAGGGGGCGCTGAAGGCCTTGGCGCCGCCGGACGCCGGCCGTGGTCGTGTGATCGAGGTCGACTTTGCCACCAAGCCGGCGGCCGCGCCCAACACCGATATCGTCGAAGCCGAGATTACCGAACTCGTCAATCTCAACTCGTCGCGCTCCGACAAGGAGACGGTGCATCTCGCGCTGGCCTTCGACGGTCCCGCGCCGGCCTATCAGCCGGGCGACTCGCTCGATCTTTATCCCGAGAACGACCCGGCCTATGTTGACGACCTCCTCAAGGCGGCGGGTCTTTCCGACGACGCGGCATTGCGCGCCGAGCTCATCGCCTCGCGCGACGTCACGACTTTGTCGGCCAAGACCGTCGAGACGTACGCCAACGCGACCGACCACCTCTACGTCAAGAAGCTCATCGCCGATGGCGAGATGAAGGATTGGATCGCCGGGCGCCAGCTCATCGATCTCCTGACCACGTTCCCGATCGCGCTCGACGCCGACAAGCTGCGCTCGCTCACGCGTCCGCTCGCGCCGCGCGCTTACTCGATTGCCTCCTCGCGCGCCGAAGTGGGCGACGAAGCGCATCTTCTGATTTCGGCGGTGCGCTATCGCGCCTTCGGCCGTGACCGCAAGGGCGTCGCGTCGAACTACGTCGCCGAACGGCTCAAGAAAGGCGGCCGTGTTCGCGTCAAGCTGAAGCCGAACAAGCATTTCGGTCTGCCGGCGGCGGACAAGGACATCATCATGGTGGGCCCCGGCACCGGCGTTGCGCCGTTCCGTGCCTTCGTGCAGGAGCGCCGCGCGACGGCCGCCACTGGCAAGAGCTGGCTGTTCTTCGGCGACCGCCAGTTCACGCACGACTTCCTGTATCAGCTCGACTGGCAGGACGCGCTCAAGGACGGCGTGCTCACCCGCATGGACGTCGCCTTCTCGCGCGACCGGCCCGACAAGATCTACGTCCAGCACAAGATCTGGGAGCGTCGCCGCGACTTGGTCGAGTGGCTGGATAAGGGCGCGCATTTCTACGTCTGCGGCGACGCCAAGGCCATGGCCAAGGATGTCCGCGCCATGTTGGTGAACGCCTATGCCGACGTAAAGGCGATCACGCCAGAGGCCGCCGAGCAGGCAGTGGCAACGCTGGAGCGCGAAAAGCGTTACCTGACGGACGTGTACTAGAAAGGCGCCGCCTATCCGGCGTCATGCCCCGCGAAAGCGGGGCATCCAGTAATCCCCCACGTTGTGATAAATCGCTGACGGCGGTGGTTGCTGGATCGTCCGCTTTCGCGGACGATGACAGGCGAACAATTGGAACATCCCATGGCTGACGACGAACTCTCCCGCAACGAGCACATCAAGGACGCCAGCAACTTCCTGCGCGGCACGCTAGCGGAGGGACTGCAGGACGAGATTACCGGCGCGATCACCGAGGATGACCAGCAACTCGTCAAGTTCCACGGCATGTACCTGCAGGACGATCGCGACCTGCGGCCCGAGCGCACGCGCAAGAAGATGGAGAAAGCGTTCGCCTTCATGATCCGCGTGCGCATCCCGGGCGGAGTGGTGACGCCCCCGCAGTGGCTCGCACTCGACCAGGTGGCGCGCGACTATTCCAACCACACGATGCGCCTGACCACGCGTCAGACAGTACAGCTCCACGGCATCATCAAGTCGAACCTGAAGCCGACTTTGCAGGCGATAGACCATGTGGTGCTCAACACCATCGCGGCCTGCGGCGACGTCAACCGCAATGTGATGTGCAATCCCAATCCTTATCAATCGCATGCGCATGCGGCGGCGCAGGATTTGGCCAAGGCCGTCTCCGATCATCTCCTGCCGGCAACGCCGGCCTATCGCGAGATCTGGCTCGACGGCGAGAAGATCGCGGGCGGCGAGCAGGAGGTCGAGGAGCCGATCTACGGCAAGACTTACCTGCCGCGTAAGTTCAAGATCGTCGTTGCCGTGCCGCCGTCGAACGACGTCGACGTCTTCGCGCACGATCTCGGCTTCATCGCCATTCTCGACGACAAAGGCGAGGTGACGGGTTGGAACGTCACTGTCGGCGGCGGCATGGGCATGACGCACGGCGAGCCCGACACCTATCCGCGCACGGCCGATGTGATGGGCTATTGTGCAACCAAGGATGCGGTCGCGGTGGCGGAAGCTGTCGTGACCGTGCAGCGCGATTGGGGCGATCGTAAGAGCCGCAAACACGCGCGTTTGAAATACACCATCGAGGACCGCGGTCTCGATAATTTCCGCGCCGAGGTCGAGCGTCGCGCCGGCGTATTGCTGGGGCCGGCCAAGCCGTTCCAGTTCACGTCCATGGGCGACCGCTACGGCTGGAGCGAAGGCGACAACGGCCGTGCGCATCTGACGCTGTATGTGCAGGCGGGACGCGTTCAGGATCGCCCGGGTGCCATGCAGATGACGGCGCTGCGCAAGATTGCCGAGACGCATGACGGCGATTTTCGCATCACCCCGAACCAGAACCTGATCATCGCCAATGTGCCGGTCGAGCGGCAGAAGGAAATTCACTGGCTGTGCCAGGAGGCCGGTCTGCTGGCGCCGTGGTCCGGCTTGCGCCGCAATTCGATGGCCTGCGTCGCGCTGCCGACCTGCGGCCTCGCGCTGGCCGAGAGCGAACGCTACCTCCCCGATCTCTTGACCGCACTCGACGAGCGGCTGGCGGTGCACGGCCTCTCCGCCGACGACATCGTCATCCGCATGACCGGCTGCCCCAATGGCTGCGCACGACCCTACCTCGCGGAGATCGGTTTGGTCGGCAAAGGCCCGGGCCGCTACAATCTCTATCTCGGCGCGGCCTTCGACGGCTCACGGCTGTCCAAGCTCTACGCGGAGGACGTTGACCATGCCGGCATCGTCGCGACGCTCGATCCAATCTTCAAAGCCTATGCGGATACACGCGAGAAGGGCGAGCGCTTCGGCGATTTCACTATCCGCGCCGGCTTGGTCGCCAAGACCGGCAATGGCCGCGATTTCCACGCCAACGTGAAGCCGCATGCCAAGCCGGTCGCGGCGGAGTAGGACGAGCGAGGCTGCCTAAATATTCATCATCGGGTTTGGCCCGTCGATGAATAGTAAGCAAAATCAATTCCTTGGTGGGTGGCACGTCGCTTGCTGCCATTGTGCCAAAGGATGTGACAGACGAAGGTGACTGGCTGTGGCTGCTGACCGCACTCCGACCGAAGCCCGACCGGCCCGCATGGAGCCGCTTGCGCGCCTGCCTGTGTTTCTTGGGCTCGAGGACAAGCGCGCGGTGGTCGTCGGCGGCAGCGCGGCGGCCGCGTGGAAGGCCGAGTTGCTCTCGGCGGCCGGCGCGCTGGTCGATGTTTATGCGGAAATGCCGTCGGATGAGCTGCTGCTGATCGCGGGTGATCCGCCGAAAGGTGCAATCTCGATCCATCGTCGGGCATTCACCGACGAAGACTTGAAGGGCGCGGCGATCGCCATCGGCGCCTTCGACGACGACGAAGCGGCCTTCATCTTTGCCCGCAGCGCGCGGGTCGCGGGCGTGCCGGTCAATGTCATCGACAAGCCGGCGTTCTGCGACTTCTCCTTCGGCGCCATCGTCAACCGCTCGCCTCTGGTGATCGGCATCTCTACGGACGGCGCGGCGCCGGTCTTTGCGCAGGCGATCCGCGCCAAGCTCGAGGCGCTGCTGCCGCAAGGCTTCGCCGCCTGGGCCGCGGCGGCGCATCGCTGGCGAGCGGGAGTGAAAGCCTCGGGTCTGCCTTTCGCCGGCCGGCGCAAGTTCTGGCAACTGTTCACGGCGCATGCGGTCACGCATGCCGGTAGCGCGCCGTCGCAAGCCGACTTCGATCGCTTCATCGCAGAGGTGAAGGGGGTCGGGCAGGCGGTCGAGAACGGCACCGTGACATTGGTTGGTGCCGGTCCCGGCGATCCGGAGTTGCTGACGCTGCGCGCGGTGCGCGCGTTGCAGTCGGCGGATGTGATCCTGTTCGACGATCTCGTCTCGCGCGACGTGCTCGATTTCGCCCGCCGCGAGGCGCGCAAGCTGCTGGTCGGCAAGACGGGCTTCGGCCCGTCCTGCAAGCAGGACGACATCAACACGCTGATGGTCGGCTTGGCCAAGCAGGGCAAGCGCGTGGTGCGGCTCAAGGGCGGCGATCCGATGATCTTCGGACGCGCGGGCGAAGAGTTGGAAGCCTGTCAGGCGGCGGGCCTCGCCGTCGAGGTGGTGCCCGGTATCACCGCGGCGCAAGGCGCGGCGGCGAAGCTCAATCTGCCGCTCACCGATCGCGGTTATGCCCGCAAGCTGCAATACGTCACCGGCCACGCCAAGGACGGCAAACTGCCGGACGATCTCGATTGGCGTGCGCTCGCCGATCCGACCGCGACCACGGCGATCTACATGCCGACGCGCACGCTCGAACAGCTCCTCGCCAAGGCGACCGCCGAGGGCCTCGATCCGACAACGCCGGCGCTCGCCATTGCGCGCGCGACCCGGCCTGACCAAGCCGTGGTCACGGCGCCGGTCCGCGAACTCGTCGCGCGCATGCAAGCGGCGCAGTTGCCGGGGCCCGTGCTGGTGATGCTGGGTCAGATCACCGCCGCCGCAGCAGCGGCTTTGCCGGACGCAGCGGGACAGCGGCAGCGCGGCTGAGAGCGGCGCGCCGCGGCAGGACCACCGGCTTCGCTGACACCTTCGGCTTAGTGGCGGGGCGTTCCGGCCGCGTCTGCGGCACCGGCACCGTCCGTTTGACATCGGACATTGCCTCCGCCTGCGCCGGGGTGGCGGTGCGCAATGGCTGCGCCGGCATCGCCGCCGGCTGCGGAGCGGGAGCAGGCGCCGGCGCCGCGCTGGCGACCGGCGCAAACGTCTCAGGCGAATAGGCGTAGGCGTTGTACTGGTTGCTGCGGATCGGCGCGTTGAGATCCTGGATGATGCGGTCGCCCTCGCGCCGGTTCTCGTAGCTGGCGCTCCGCCCCGTGGTATTCAGCGCATAGACCGGCCTTTCCGCCGGCGCGGCGTCGCCGGCGACGACGCCACGGTCGAAATCGCGGCGGTCGTAAGCGGCGAGGCCGCGATCGGCGAACGCGGTCGAGAAATTCGGATTGAGCTTGATCGCCGCGTTCATGTCGCGCGTTGCATGCTCGTAGTCGCGCTTGTCGTATTGCGCGATGCCGCGGTTATAGAGGGCGAGCGCAAAGTTCGGCTGGATCGCCAGCGCCTGCGTGTAATCGGCGACCGCACGGTCGAAATCGCCACGGTTGCGATAGGCAAAGCCGCGGTTGTTGTAGGCGCGCGCGTTCTTTGGGTCGAGCCGGATCGCTTGGCTGAAGTCGGCGATGGCTGGGTCGAACGCGTTCTTGGCGTCGTAGGCAAGGCCGCGCGCATTGTAGGCGGCGGCGAAATTGCCGTCGAGTTTCAAGGCGGCGTCGAAGTCGCGGATGGCTGAATCGAGTTCGCGCTTCTCGACATAGGCATTGGCGCGGTTGAAATAAGCCATGGTGTAGTTGGCGTTGAGCTTGATCGCCTCGCTGAAGTCGGCAATGGCGCGGTCGACCTCGCCTTTGTTGCGATAGGCAAAGCCGCGGTTGTTGAACGCCACCGCGTTGTCCGGCGCGAGCTTGAGCGCGGCCGAGAAGTCGGCGATGGCGCGGTCGTCGTCTCCCTTCAGGCCATAGGCCGTGCCGCGGTTATGCAGCGCCGTCGCCGATTGTGGATCGAGCCGCACCGCCTGCTCGGCATCGGCCAGCGCGCGGTCAAGATCGCCCTTCATGCGGTAGGCGATGCCACGATTGTCGTAAGCGGCAGCGTTCTTGCCGTCGAGCTTGATCGCCTGGCTGAAATCGGCGGCGGCGCGGTCGAAGTCGCGCTTGTCGCGGAAGGCGAGGCCGCGCAGGAAATAGGCGTCTTCGTTGCCCGGGTCGAGGCGCACGGCGTCGCTGAAATCGGCGATGGCGCGGTCGAGATCGTTCTTCTCCGCGAGGGCCCGGCCGCGCTGGTAGAAGGCAACGGCGAGTTTCGCGTCGAGCTTCGCCGCTTCGCCGAAATCCGCAATGGCGCGGTCGATGTCGCCCTTGAGGCGGAACGCCACGCCGCGATTGTAGAACGCAAGCGCGTTGCGCGGATCGCGCTTGAGGCTCTCCGAAAAATCGGCGACGGCCCGTTCGGCGTCGCCTTTGGCGCCGTAGCTCAACGCGCGTTCGTAGAACGCCGCGACGTAATCGGGGCGCAGCTTGAGAGCGCTGTCGAAATCGGTGATGGCGCGGTCGTATTCGCGCCGCGCAGCCAAGGCGGTGGCGCGACCGAAGTAGGCGACTGTGTAGTTCGGTTTCAGGCGTAGCGCCTGGTCGAAGCTCTGGATGGCGCGGTCGAGATCGCGCTTCTCGCGATAGGCGAGACCACGGTTGTAGAACGCAATGGCGTTGCCTGCGTCGAGCTTCACCGCCTGTTCGAAATCGGCGAGGGCGCGGTCGATCTCGCTCTTGGCGGCATAAGCGACGCCGCGGTCGTTGAACGCCTGGGCGTAGCCGGGGTTGAGCTTCAGCGCCTGCGTCAGATCGGCCACGGCGCGGTCGAAATCCCGCCGGTTGGCATGGGCATTGGCGCGGTTGTTGAGCGCCGCCGAGTCCGCCGGGTTCAGCTTGAGAGCGCTGTCGTAATCGCCGATGGCGGCGGCGTAGTCGCTCTTGTCGTAGCGCGCATTGCCACGGTTGTAGAAAGCGGCGGCGTAGCTGGCGTTGAGCTTGATCGCCTGATCGTAGTCGGCGATGGCGCGGTCGATCTGGCCACGGCCGGAGGCGACGATGGCGCGGTTGTTGTAGGTTGCCGCGTATTGCGCATCGAGGGCGGCGGCCTGATTGAAGTCGGCGAGCGCGCGATCGCTCTCGCCCTTCAGGCCGTAGGCGATGCCGCGATCGTTGTACGCCATCGCGTCCTTGGCGTTGAGGCGGATGCCTTGCGTCAGGTCGGTGGCCGCCTTCTCGTAGTCGCCCTTAGCGGCGAAGGTCTTGCCGCGCGCGGTGAGAGCGGCGGCAAGCGAACCATCGAGCCGCAGCGCCTGATCGAAATCGGCAATGGCGCGATCGTAGTCGCCGCGGGCATGTTGCGCGAGGCCGCGATTGTAGAAGGCCGAGGCGTTCTTCGGATCGAGCTTGAGGGCCTGTTCGAAATCGGCGATGGCGCGGTCATAGTCCTCGCTTTCGAAGCGAGCCACGCCACGGTCGAAGTAGGCCATCGAGTCCTTTGGATTGAGCTTGACCGCTTGGTCGAAGTTGGTAATGGCGCGGCCATAGTCTCGCTTCTGGGCGAAAGCGTTGCCGCGATTGAAGTAGGCGGCGGCAAAATTGGGGTAGATCTTGATGGCGCGGTCGAAGTCGGCGAGCGCGCGATCCACCTCCTTTTTCGCGGCGAGCTGGATGCCCCGGTCGTTGTAGGCCAGCGCGAAGATCGGGCTCACTTTGATGGTGGCGGGCAGGTCGGCTTCGCGGTCATAGCCACGCTGGCCGCGCACGACCTCGCCGCGCGGAGTCGGCGCGACGGTGTAGTTAGGCACCAGCTTGGTGAGCGCTTCGAAGTCAGCGATGGCGCGGTCGACATCGCGCTTCTCGTAATAGGCCGCCGCGCGGTCGTGATAGGCGTAGACGTCCTTGGCGTCGAGTTTGATCGCCTGGCCGAGATCGGCAATGGCGCGGTCGAGATCGCCCTTGTCGAAATAGGTATTGCCGCGGTTGTAGAAGGCCGCCGCGTAGTTGGCGTTGAGCTTGATCGCAGCGCCGAAGTCGGCGATGGCCTTTTCGGTATCGCCCTTCGTCCGGTAAGCCAGGCCGCGGTTGTTCAGCGCCACCGCGTTGTTCGGCTCCAGCTTGAGCGCATGGTCGAAATCGGCGATGGCGCGCTCGGTATCGCCCTTGGCGCCATAGGCGATGGCTCGGTCGTAATAGCCGCGCACGTAAGCCGGGTTCAGCTTGATCGCCTGATTGAGGTCGGCGATGGCACGGTCATAGTCATGTTTGTCGACGTAGGCGTTGCCGCGGTTGGACAGAGCCAACGCGAAGTTCGGGTCGAGCCGAGTGGCGGTGCTGAAGTCGGCGATGGCACGATCTGTGTCGTCCTTGGCGCGGTAGGCGAGGCCGCGATTGTTGTAGGCTGTGGCGAGCTGCGCATCGAGCCGGATTGCCTGGCTGAAATCGCCAATCGCACGGTCGTAGTCGCGCATATTGCTGTAAGCGAGCCCGCGCGCATTGAAAGCCTGCGCATTGGCCGGGTTGAGCTTAAGCACCTGGTCGAGGTCCTTGACGGCCCGCTCATGCTGGCCGAGGACACCGAGTGTTTCGCCGCGGTTGAATAGTGCTTGGACATAGCCGGAGTTGATGGCAATGGCGGCGTCGAAATCGCGCACGGCGCGGTCGAGCTGGCCCTTGGCCTTGTAGGCGAGGCCGCGGCTGTTGAGCGCCACGTCGTAATGCGGATTGGCCTTGATCGCGCTGTCGTAGTCCGCAATGGCGCGGTCGTATTCGCCGCGTTGCTGGTAGATGGCCCCGCGGTTGTTGAGCGCGGCCGCGAAATCGGGATCGAGCCTGATCGCCTGATCGAGATCGGCGATGGCGCGGGCGAGATCGCCCTTGCGCTGGTAGAGCAAGGCACGGCTGTTGAAGACACCGGCATAGTGCGGATTGAACTTGATCGCCTGCTCGTAGTCGAGGAGAGCGCGGTCGACCTTGCCGCGTAGCGCGTGCGTGTTGCCGCGTTCGGTGAAGGCGGCGGCGTATTTCGGATCGAGCTTGATCGCCTGGTCGTAATTCAGGATCGCCCGGTCGTAATCGCCCTTCTGCTGATAGGCGTTGCCGCGTTCGACGTAGCCGGCGGTGAATTTAGGATCGAGCTTCAGCGCCTGGTCGAAATCGGCGATGGCGCGGTCATAGTCCCGCCGTTCGCGATAGGCCAGTGCGCGGCCGTTGGCAGCCATCACATTGCGCGGATCGAGCCGCATCGCCTGGCTCAGGTCGGCGATGGCACGGTCGTAGTCGCGGCGGGTATAGCGTGCCATGCCGCGCGTAAGATAGGCGGAGGCGAGATTGGGGTTGAGCCTGATGGCGGCTTCCAGATCCTGGAAGCCGTGCTCGTCGTCATTGACACTGAGATGGCAGGTCCCGCGCGCATTGAAGGCGTCGGCGTTCTTCGGATCGAGCGTCACCGCTTGGGAGAAATCGGCAATAGCGCGTGCGCAATCGCCCTTATCCTTGTAGGCGAGGCCGCGATTGTAATAGGCACCGGCATAGTGCGGATTGATCTTGATCGCGCGCTCAAAGTCGGCGATGGCGCGGTCGAAGTCGCGCTTTTTCAGGAATGCGTCGCCGCGGTTGCTCAGCGCAGGAGCGAACTGCGGGTCGATGCGTAGCGCTTGGTCGTAGTCGGCGATGGCGCGATCGATGTCGCCCTTGGCCTCGTAGACGCGGCCGCGCGCGTCAAAGGCCGCGGTATAATCGGGCTTGATGTTGATCGCCTGATTGAGGCCCGAGATGGCGCGGTCGTGGTCGCGCTTGTCGGCGAGCGCCTTACCGTATTCGTACCAGGCATTGGCGTTGTTGCCGTCGGCCTTGATCGACTGTTCGAAGTCGGCCAGCGCCCGGTCGAGATCGCCGCCGGCGCGGTAAGCGAGACCGCGATTGTAGTAGGCGAGCGCGTGTTTGGGGTCGAGGCGAAGGGCCTGGCTGAAATCGCCGATCGCGCGCTCGTCCTGACCCTTGCTGCGCAGGGCCAGCGCGCGGTTGTAGTAGGCCACGGCGTTTTTGCCGTCGATCTTGATCGACTGGTCGAAGTCGGCGATGGCGCGGTCGGTTTCACCGCGCGCGGCATAGGTCACGCCGCGATTGTACCAGGATAGCGCATCCTTCGGATCGAGCTTGATGGCTTGCGACAGATCGCGCAGTGCCTTGTCGTAATCGCGCTTCTCGAAATACGAGACGCCGCGGTCGTAATAAGCGAGCGCGTATTGGTCGTCGAGACGGATGGCCTGATCGTAGTTGGCGATGGCGCGGTCGTAATCGCGCTTGTCGTAATAGGCATTGCCGCGGTTGTAGTAGGCCAGCACGTAGCTCGTGTTGAGCAGGACGGCCTGGTCGTAGTCTTTGATGGCGCGGTCGGTTTCGCCGCGATCGCGGTAAGCGCGGCCGCGGTTATTGTAGGCGAGGGCATCCCGCGGATCGAGCAGGATGGCCTGGTCGAAGTCCTGGATAGCGCGATCCGACATGCCCTTCGCGGCATAGGCGATGCCGCGGTCGTTGAGCGCCAGGATGAAGTCCGGCTTGAGTTTGATGGCCTGGTCGAGATCCTGGATCGCGCGCTCATAGTCGCGCAGTTCGCGGTAGGCGAGGCCACGGGCGTGCCAAGCCACGGAGTCGGTGGCGTTGAGCTTGATGGCGCGGTCGTAATCGGGAATGGCGCGGTCGGGCTCCCCCTTGGCACGGAAAGCCATGCCGCGATTGTAGAAGGCCAGCGCGGAGTTCGGATTGAGCTTGATCGCCTGCGACAGCACATCGATCGTGCGTTCGTAGTCGCGCCGGCCGTAATAGATGTGGCTCAAGGTCTCGAAGATCGTGTAGTTGCGCTTCTCGTAGCGGACCGCGGCTTCGAGATCCTGCAGCGCGCGATCGGACTCGCCGCGGTCGCGATAGGCCATGCCGCGGTTGAAGAGCGCTTCGCCGTTCTTGCCGTCGAGCTTGATCGCCTCGCCGAAGTCGCGGATCGCGTTTTCGCTGTCGCCTTTGGCGCGGTATGCGCGGCCGCGATTGACGTAGGCGTCCGTCTTCTTCGGCTTGGTTGTGGACTTGAAATCGATGACGGCGGTGCAGGCGGCGATGCGCTGATCGGGCGCGACGTCATCCTTGCTCTCGCATTGCTTGATCTGCTCACGCGTGAGGGCGAATGCGGGCGTGGCTGCGAACGATATCAGCGTCGCAGCGGTCAGTCCGACAACGTAATGCCGCACTTCCCAGGTCATGCCGCCTCGTCGCGCCAGTTTGCGAGTGTTCGGCACCGCGCATGCGATAGCCGCTCATTGGCGAACGTGGTGGTAAGTGTGCATTTCGCGCCATGCACGTCGAGAGGTTGCCGGAGTTAACATTAACCCGCCAGCGTTGCGTTAAGCACGCTTGTTAGGAGATGCCGCGGCGATCAACCGCGCGGACAAGCAACAAAAAAGCGCCCGACGATGGACGCTTCGAAAGTCAACGTGGTGCGCGGCGTTATTGCCTGGCCATCGCCGCGGCGCGCGCAGCCGCCGCCATGTCCTCGAGCACGTAATCGGGCGGCATCACGTAAGCCAGCACCTTGTGTTTCGGATAGACCGACTGCGTCACGGTCGGACCGTGGTTGCCGGAGACGACGATCGGATTGCCTTGGCCGTCGGTGCCGCGCACGACGCCGACATGGCCGTTGTTCGGTCCCTTGCGCCACATGATGGCGATGGCGCCGACGCGCGGGCCGTCGAGCTTCTTGCCGTACTGCAGGAACGAGCGCGCGGCGCGCGACGACGTGCCCTTGGCGCCGGCCTTCTTGAACACGAAGTTCATGAAGTCGGCGCACCAAAGTTGCGTCGGCAGACCGAGTTGCTTGGCGGTGCGGCCGCGCCAACGCAGCGCTTCCAGCAGCACCATCGCGGCGCCGGGCACCTGAGCCGCGGCCTCCGCCGCGTCCGAGCGGCTGCGGGTGATGGTCTCGACCGGCTCGGTGTTGGCGAAGCGGTCGTTTTGCCGGTTGCCGGTGGCGTGCGCCGGCACGATCGCGCCGGCGATGAAAACACTCGTGATCAGGACCGCAATTGGCCGCTTCATGTCTTCGCTCCCGTCCGCTTGGCCGGACGAGATCCCCCTCATCGTAGCCGTCTCTGTCGCCGGTCGCGGGGTGCCGGCCATAGCGGCGCCCCAAGACCGTCTTTTGGGGGCATTTTTTCCAAGCTCGCACAAAGCGAGCAAGACCATGACGCGCGAAGTGCCTATTCACGTCATTTTAGGGTTAATAGGTGTCAGCATTTGCTGTCGGATAAATCGGCGAAAGTACCGCTGAATCAGGCCCTTGCCTCAGTTGGGCTTGTAGCGGATCGGGACGCTGATCGAGATGTTCGCGCCGGGCTTCTCCGGCGGCGGCGGCGGCAACGGCGACGCGCGTGCAACCAGGGCGAGTGCGGCATGGTCGAGCGCGCTCGATCCGGACGAGCGTATGATACGGGCGCCGTGAACGCTGCCGCTGCGGTCGATCGAGAAGGCGAGCTGCACGATGCCGCTGTCGCCGCCGCCGTCGCTCGGATAGCGCTTGTAGCGTTCGAGGTGCGAGAAGAGCTGCGACATCCAGCTCGGCACGGCATTGGGATTGCCGTTGGCGCCGGGCGAGGGTGCCGCGGCGCGGTCGGCACGGTTCTCCGCGCTTGAGGGCGTGCGGGCGACGCTCGCGGTTTTCCGCGGCTTGGGCTTCTTGTGCTCTTTCGGCTTTTCCGGCTTCGGCGGCGGCATCACCGCCAGCTCCGGAGTCGGACTCTTGTCCGGTGGCTGCTCGACCTTCTCCGGCGGCTTTTCCTGCTCGGGTTCGGGCTCGACCTTGGTTTCTTCGATCGGCTTTTCCGGCTGTGGATCGGGCTCGATCACCTCTTTGCTTTCGACTTGATCGGGCGGCGCATCGGTCGGCGTCGTCGTCGGCGCGACCGCCATCGGCGCGAGGTCGATCATGATCGCGGGCGGATTGGGCAGCAACGCGTTGTCGTCGGTCCAGCGCGCGAGCAAGGCGGCCGCGCCCGCGCCATGAAAGCCGAGCGCCAGCGCGAAGCACACACCCCAGCGCGCCGCGCCCGAACGGCGAAACCACGAGGAGAGAGGCCCGTCCGTCATGGCGCCGGCTTGTCCGCGCTATCGAGGCCGACCAGCGCGACATGCAGATAGCCGGCGCTGCGCAGGTCGTTCATCAGCGTCATCAGCTCGCCGTAGGGCACGGTCTTGTCGGCGCGCAGGAAGATGCGCTGCTGCTTGTCGCCATTGGTGGCGCCGTCGAGCGCAGAACCGATGCCGGCGCGGGCGACAGGCGTGTTCTCGAGCGCGATGCTCAGATCGGACTTCAGCGTCAGGAAGACCGGTTTGTCCGGCCGCTGCGTGCGTTCGGCGTTGGCCGAGGGCAGGTCGACCGCGACGTCCACCGTCGCCAGCGGCGCTGCGATCATGAAGATGATCAGCAACACCAGCATGACGTCGATGAACGGCGTCACGTTGATCTCGTGGACCTCGCCGAGCTCGTCGCTGCCGTGATCGAGACGTACCGACATCGTTCTTTACTCGGCTCTGTTACTCGGCGGCGACGGCGCGGCGTGCCGCACGGGCAAAGGCGCCGCGGTCGAGGTCGCGGCTGACGATGCGCAGGATGGCGGCAGATGCGTCGGCGTGCTGAGCCCGGTAGCCCGCCGTCCAGCGCGAGAACATGTTGTACATCACCACTGCCGGAATGGCGGCGACCAGGCCGAGCGCCGTGGCGAGCAGCGCTTCGGCGATGCCGGGCGCAACGACGGCGAGATTGGTGGTCTGCGCTTTCGAGATGCCGATGAAGCTGTTCATGATGCCCCAGACGGTGCCGAACAAGCCGACGAAGGGGGCCGTGGCGCCGATGGTGGCGAGCACACCGGTGCCGCGGATCATCGCGCGGCTCGCCGCCGCTTCAAGCCGCTCGAGGCGCGAAGCGACGCGTTCCTTCACGCCGTCCGGCGAGAGGCTGTCGGCGGAAAGCTGCAATTCCGTGCTGGTGGCATCGACCAGGGCGCCAGCCGCGTTGCGGCGGCCCTGCAGGCGCTGCGTGACCTCACTCCAGGTGCGCGCCTGATTGAGCGCATCGATGGCCCGCGCCATGCGCGCACGGGCGGACATCAGCTCGATGGCTTTGGCGAACCAGATCGTCCAGCTCAACACTGAAGCGAAGACAAGACCAAGCATCACGCCCTTCACGACGATATCGGCCGCCATGAACATGCCGAGCGGGGACAGATCGCGCGGCAGATGGAGCGCATCGGGCCCGGCGGCGTGCATCGGTTCAGGCGTGGGCGTTGCGGCAGGCGCCGAGGCGGGCGGCGGCGCCGGCTCGGAAGCCGTCGGTTGGGAAACCGGCGATGCGTCGGTCGTTGCCGGGGCCGTGCCCGGTGCTCCGGTTGGTGGTGTGGTGGTCGTGACTGTGGGCGGCGCGGCGGTCGTGGGCGCGGGCGCGGGCGGCATCGCCGTCGTGGGCGCCGATTGTTGGACGGGCTGTTGGATCGGTGCTTGGGCCGGCGGCGGGCTTGGCGCCTGCGCCACGGCCATGGCGGGGAGCAAAAGACCAAAGGCGACAACGCCCGCGGTCAGCGGAGCACGAAACAAGCGACCCATGTCAGCACCGTCCTTCATTCCAAATCCGCCCCATAATGTTACATTGTAACATTATGGGGTCCCGCCGTCACTCGGCAGGGCTCAACTGCACGCCGCGCTTTGCGTCGAGAGCCTTACGGCTGGCTCTCCGCCGCAGCCACATGATCACGCCGGTTACGGCGAAAATAGTCGGGAAAATCCCCGTCAGCAGCACGATGACCTTCCACACCGGTCCGCTATGGCTGCCCTCGTGAATCCAGCGGATCCACGATGCGGCTTGGTCGCCGGACGCTCGCGCTGGCGCCACCACCGCCGAGCCAGCACGATCGTCGACCGACACGGTCATCGTCTCAGTTTCGGAGCGCGCCAACTGGATGCGCCATGAGGGCGCCGGTCCACGTCCGCCTTCCTGCCGCGGCCGCTCGCCCTGTTGCGTGGCGTTGGCTTGCGGGCCTCGACCGCCGGGGCCGCCAGCCATGGTCGGCAGGAAAATCGCAACCGGCGTTGCGGAAGGCTCGGTTTGCCGGGCGATTTCCAAGGCACGGTCTGCGGTGAGGTTGGTGTGCGTCATCACGTTGCCAAAGCCCGGCCGGGCGCCCGGCGGGGTCATGGTGGCGATTGACGACATCATGTTGCGAGCGGTCTGGGGGAACGAGAGGTAGATGCCCGTCAGCGACACGACAGCGAGCGGGATCGATATCCAGAAGCCCAGCATGTTGTGCAGGTTGAAGGTGAAGCGCGGCGAACGGGTCCAGCGCAGGCCGATGAGGAAGCGCCCATTGCGCGGCCACCACAGCCAGATGCCGGTGAGCGACAGAATCAGCATGGCGACGCCGACCCAGCCGACGATCTGTCGACCGCTGTACTGCGGCAGCGTCAGGTTCTCATGGAACACATGCATGAAGCCGAAGAAGGATGAACGAAAGTCCATCACATCCAGCACTTGGGCGGTCGGGGGGTCCAGAAACACCGTGAAGAAGCGCGGCGGGCCGTCCCCGCGCTGTTGCGGCCGTGCCATCACGCGCACCGGCGCGCCGGGCTCGTCCGGATAACGCAATCCCGTCGCGGCGAAATTGCCGGGCTCGCTGGCCAGCGCCTCGGTGGCGCGCGCCAGATAAGCGGAAGCCGGTTGCGCGACCTCCGCGCCGCTCACCGCGTAGCGCTTTGGATTGAAGATGGCGTCGATCTCGTCGTGGAAAACCAGAAGCCCGCCGGAAACGGAGATCGGGATCAGCAGCAGCGCCAGGCCGACGCCCAACCACAAATGAACGTTCAGCCACAGCCGGCGAAGCTTTGCCGTGCGCGTTTCCGCCATGAAGTGCCCCTTCGTCGATCGAAGGGGGACCTATAGCCCCCGAACTCCGTGCTGCAAATAGAAATCCACGCTTGGGTTGCAGATTATAAGTATTCAAAACAGTAAATATCAGTTTAGAACTATTCTAATTCCATAGTTATGTGGATGTAACAACTTATTCTTGACGGCGAATACCAGACATGGTTCCAAATAAAACCGAATAATCGCCATGATTATTACGGTTCTAAAGTATAGAAATCAAGTGGGGGCTGTAAATATGAGCTCGGAGACTTCAAGTATTCGTCATGTATCGGCCGGCAACGGCCAAACTATTCCAGAGCTCATCCGATCGAACGTTGGCGAACGGGGCGGCTACATCTCAAGCCGCGCGGTATTGCGCACCGCCGTCAGCGTCGCTTCCTTGGTCGCTGCTTCCACCGCGGTGGCGCAGGAGAGCCTTCAACTGCCGACGATTGACGTCAGCGGCGAACAGGGCGGCGGTTACCAGGCGACCCAACAATCGATCATGCGCCTGCCGACGCCGCTGCGCGATACGCCGCAGACCGTGAACGTCGTCACCCAGCAGGTCATTCAGGAACAGCGCGCCACGACGATGGAGGAGGCGCTGCGCAACGTGCCCGGCATCACCTTCAGCGCCGGCGAAGGCGGTCAGCAGGGCGACAGCCCCATTATCAACGGCCAGTCGGCGCGCGGCGATATCTTCCGCGACGGCCTGCGCGATCCGGGCTGGTACACGCGCGACCTGTTTCCGGTCGAGCGGGTCGAGGTCTACAAGGGTCCGTCGGCCTTCGCCTTCGGCCGCGGTGCCACCGGCGGCGCCATCAACAACGTTTCCAAGCTCGCCAACGGCTCGAGCTTCGCTGAAACGACGGCGACCGGCTCGTCCGCGGGCGGCTTCCGCGTCGATGGCGACGCCGCCGGCAAGGTCGGCAATATCGCCGGTCGTGTCGTCGTGATGGCGCAAGATCTCGACACCGCCGCGCGCGACAACATTTTCACCAAGCGCTGGGGCGTGGCGCCGTCCTTCGTCGTCGATATCGACGAGAGCACCAAAGCGACGCTCGCTTATATCTATCAGGGCGAGGAAAGCGTGCCGGACTACGGCGTGCCGTGGCGGCCGACGCCGACCACCAACGCGGCCACCGGCTCACGCACGGGCGGCTACAACGGCAACGGCACGGCCGTAACGCCGGTCGATGTGCCCCGCAGCAATTGGTACGGCTTTGCCACCGGCGATCTCAAGGACCTGGTGCAGACCAATACCCATATCTTGACGGGTAAGATCGAGCATCGCTTCAACGAAGCGTTCACGCTCGCGAATACGACGCGCTATATCGCGGTCGATCGTATGGCGCGACCGACGGCGCCGCGCACGCTGAATACGGCGACGGGGAGCTCGACGATTCCTGTCGGCTATCCGGAATCGCAGATGACGATCGGTCGGCAGCATTTCGAAACCGACACTGACAATACCTTCCTCGTCAACCAGACCGACGCTCTGCTTAAGTTTGAAACGTTCGGTCTGAAGCACACGCTTTCAGCCGGTATGGAATTGTCGCGCGAGACGCGCTGGCAGCAGCGCGCCAATCTTTGCTATCAGGCGGCGAGCAGCGGCTCGCCGGTCTGCCGCACCAGCTTGTGGACGCCCGATTCGGGCGCGCCGGACGGCACCTTCCCGGGCTACGGGACGCCGAACCAGACGACGCAGAACACGGTGGCGCTCTACGCGTCGGATCAGATCAAGATCAACAAGTACTTCGACGTCCTCGGCGCGCTGCGCTACGACAGCTTCAAGACCGATTATGAAAGTGCTCCGACGCAGCTCTCGCGGACCGACAACCTGTTGAGCTGGCGTTTCGGCGGCGTCTTCCATCCGGTCGAGAACGCCAGCATCTACATAACGCACGGCAACTCGTTCAATCCATCGGCGGAGTACGGTTCGCTGTCGGCGACCGGCACCAACAGCGTGCTGCTGGATCCCGAGAAGTCGGTGACGACCGAAGCCGGCGTGAAAGTCGACGTGCTCAAGGAACGGCTCAGCCTGACCGGCTCCGTTTTCCGCAACGACAAGACGAACATGCGCGTGCCGGTCGATCCGCTGAGCACGACCATTTACGCGCTGCAGGGTGAAGCGCGTATCGAAGGCATCGAGTTGGGCGTCGCCGGCAAAGTCACCGACAAGTGGAACATCCTGGTCGGCTATTCGCATTTGCGGTCGGAGATCCGCAATACGACGCAGCTCGACCGTCTGGGCAACCAGGTGCCGAACACGCCGCCGAACAACTTCACGCTCTGGACGACTTACGACGTGACGTCGGATTGGACGGTCGGCGGCGGCGCCTTCTACCAGGACAAGGCCTACGCCAACGACGTGAACACCGAGTATGTGCCGAGCTATTGGCGCTTCGACGTGATGACGAGCTACAAGATCAACCCGAAGATGGTGCTGCAGCTCAACATCTATAACCTGACGGACGAGCTTTATTACGCCCAGTACTACGGCGGTCATGCCGTCCCGGCGGCCGGCCGTTATGCGACCCTGTCGCTGCGGACCCGCTGGTAGCAGACACGCTGCTGCGACGAACCTCCAGCAGTGGCGCCCTCGCTTCTCCATGCATCGGAGAGGCGGGGGCGCTTGCTTTCGGGTTGCGCGTGCGGTTGAACGGTGGTGTTGAGGTGATGCCATGATGGTCCATGTCCCGAACGTGTTGAACGCCGAGCAGGTGGCGCGCTGCCGCGCCGTCATGGAAAAGGCAGGCTGGGTCGACGGCCGCGCCACGGCGGGCCATCAGTCGGTTCAGGTGAAAAACAATCTCCAACTCCCGGAAGGCTCGCCAGAGGCGCGCGAACTCGGCGAGATGGTGCTCGGCGCGCTCGCGCGCAGCAATCTGTTCATGTCGGCGGTGCTGCCCAAGCAGGTCTATCCGCCGCTGTTCAACCGCTACGACGCCGGCATGACCTTCGGCTCGCATGTCGACAACGCGATCCGTTCGGTCGCCGGCATGCGGCTGCGTACGGACGTGTCGTCGACGTTGTTCATTTCGGAGCCGGATGAATATGACGGCGGCGAGCTTGTCGTCGAGGACACCTACGGCGCCCATGCGGTGAAGCTGCCGGCCGGCGATATGATCGTCTATCCGGCGACGTCGCTGCATCACGTTACGCCGATCACGCGCGGCTCGCGCATCGCCTCGTTCTTCTGGACGCAGAGCATGATCCGCGATGAAAGCAAGCGCGCGCTGCTGTTCGACATGGACATGGCCATCATCAAGCTGACGCGCGACCACCCGCAGCATCCGAGCGTCGTCGAACTGACGGCGGTCTATCACAACCTCCTGCGCCAATGGGCCGAGGTGTGACGGGCTTTTAGAAGCTCTCGCGGCGTTCCAGTTCGCCGCGCCATCCACCAGCCCGCTCCGGCCTAGACAGAGCAGTCGACGGAAGCGCGGATTCTCGTCACCGGCATCAAGGTCATCGATTTGCTGGCGCCTTACGCTACGGGCGACCTCGGCTCCCTCTCGCGAAGGCGGCAACGCTGCGGGACCTTGCAGATTTGCGCCGTTGCGCTGGGCCCCCGCTTTCGCGGGGGCGAGCGGAGAAAACAAAAAAGCCGCCCCACCGGCAGGGTGGGGCGGCTTCTTGGTCGCCGAGGCGAATGAGAGAACTCAGTAGCGATAGGAGACCACTTCGCCGCCGTAGCGGCGGCCGCTCTCCGGGCCGCAATTGCAGTTCACGCCGCGGACCATGCGCGTCTCGTTCACGACGCGGGTCGCGCCCGGCACATAGCGGTTGACGGTTTCGCTGCGATAGACCGCCTCGACGCGATTGGTGGTGTTGACCTTGCGCAGCGTGATGTTGCGCACGACCGTGTTCTGGCGATGCACGACGACGGTGCGGTTGATCACCGGGCGGACGTGAACCACCAGCCGGTTTTCCTGCACGAGCCTGGTGCGGTTGACGACGTTGGTGTGATCGACGACGCGCGTGCGGGTGTTTACGACCGGCGCGGTGCGAACGACTCTGCGCGTGTTGTATTGGTAGTCCGGACGGCGGCAGTTGCAGACTGGATCCCAACGATCCTGCGCTGCCGCAATGTCTGGGAGGATCATGCCCGCCAGGCCGATGGCCAGCAGGGCGCCGAAGTACGCCTTGCACAAGTTCTTCATGATGATGCCCCGTTAACCATGTAAGTGAAAGAACTGCCTTATTTTTTCTTTATTAACCATATTTGTAAAGTGAAAATTAACCATCTGCGACCGAGCCGGGAGGGCCCCAACAAATAGGCCCCGGCACACGTGCGCCAGGGCCTATACGCTAGATGTGGTGGCGGTACCGAATTACTGGAGACGCTTGGCGGCCTCTTGGGCCAGGCTCAAATCGACGTATTTCTTGATATCGAGCGGCTTCTTGATGAAGCCCATCTCCCGCGTGGTGTCGACGTTGCGCTGCAGGGCCTCGACGTTCGGGATCAGATTGGGATCGCGGAACGTGTCCTGTTTGGTGAACAACCAGCCGAAACGATCTGCCGGTTGCTTGGTCAGCTTGGAGGCGATCTGCGCCACCTCCGCGTGGTTCTTCGGATCGGTGAACCAGCGCGTGATGCGCAGCATGTCCTCCATGAAGTCGACCAGCGCCGCGCGGTTCTTGTCGATGAAGGACTTGCGCGCCGTCCACGCGATCATCTGCGTCACGCCGAGGGCGTCGCGCTGCTCGAACAGGACCTTACCCTCCTCGTTGAGCTTGGGATTGAGTGAGAAGGGCTGCACGACCGGGATGAGGTCGACCTTCTTCTCGAACAGCATGGCCGGCATCGCCGGCAGTGGCCCTTCCAGCATGGTGTAGTCGCGCTTCTCTTCGAGGCCGTGCTTCTTCAACGCGGCGCGCAGCGCGACGTCGACGGCGCTGCCGCCGCCATTGGTGCCGACGACCTTGCCCTTGATGTCCTCGATCTTGCTGATGCCCGAGTCCTTCCGCACGTAGAACTTCGTGCTGTAGTAGCCGGGCACGCCGTCCTGAAATTCGTCGGCGATGACGCGGATGTCGTCGAGACCGGCATTCTCGATGGCGATGGCGAGCGAGGAGTAGGCGAGGTTCGAGACTTCCAGTTCGTTATTGGCGATCGCCGTGATCATCTGCGGCGTGCCCTGATAGCGCACGGACTCGATCGTGTAGGACTTGCCGAAATGCTTGGCCAGGTCCTTCTTTTCCAGAATGATGGACGCCCAGTTCGATACCGGGGCCACCCACGACATGCGGATCTTCACAGGCTCGGCCGCGTTGGCGATGCCAATGCCGAGCAAAGGCAGCGCGCAGATGCACGCCGCCGCGAGCTTCGCAAGACGCATTTCATCCTCCCTCTGGCGCCGGCATGTTTTGGCCGGCTTTTCTCGCCGCTTATTTAAAGCGCTTGGCGGCTTCCTGGACGAGGCTCAAATCGGCATGAGCCGCGATATCGATCCGATCCTTGATGAAGCCGAGATCGCGTACCGTGTCGACGTTGTTCTGCAACGTCTTCAAATCGGGCATCATGTTGGGATCGCGATAATTGTCTTTGTTGGTGAAGACCCAGTCGAAGCGCTCGGCGGGCTGTTTGGTGATCTTGGCGCAGATCTCCATCACCTCTTTATGGTTCGCCGGGTCGAGGTACCAGCGCACGATGCGCAGCGAGTCTTCCATGAAATCGACCATCGCCGCGCGGTTCTTGTCGATGAAGCCCTTGCGCGCCACCCACATCGAGAATTGCGTCACGCCCATCGCGTCCCGGGTATTGAACAAGGTGGTCGTGGCCTTGCGCAGATCGGGATTGAGCGAGAAGGGCAGCACGGCGGTGATGAGATCCGCCTTCTTCTGCGCCAGCATCGCGCCCATCGTCGGGAACGGCGCCTCGATGATCGTATAGTCGCGTTTGTCTTCGAGCTTGGACTTGCGCAGCATCGCACGCATCGCCACGTCGACGGCGCTGCCGGCGACATTGGTGGCCAGCACTTTGCCCTTGAGGTCGGCAACGGTTTTGATGGGGCTGTCCTTGGCCACCATGTATTCGTTGCTGTAGTAGCCCTTGTTGCCGTCCTGGAATTCGTCGGAGATGACGCGCAGATCGTCCATGCCGGCGTTCTGGATCGCGAGCGGCAAGGTCGGATAAGTGAGGTTGGCGACTTCCAGCTCGTTATTGGCGAGCGCGGTGATCATCGGCGGCGTGCCGGCGAAGCGGATGATCTCGAGCGTGTAGGACTTGCCGAGGTGCTTGGCGAGATCCTTCTTCTGCTCGATCATGGAGGCCCAGTTCGACACCGGCACCACCCACGACAGCCGGATCTTGACCGGTTCCGCAGCGCGCGCGGACACGGTCATCAGACCGGCGGCGCAAAGAGCGAACAAGGCGCATTTCAGAAATCGCATGGCGTCCTCCCAGACGTTGGCGCGCCTGCGCTTTAGGGCCGGCAGGCTGCGCCATAAACCCTTGATAGATTGTCGGAGGTCCAACCGACTTTGGCAAGCGCCAGAGCGTGCCGCGCCCGCGATCCGGTACACGTTCCCGGATCGCCTTTAAGCGTTATGCCGTCGACGGATCGTGCGCTTCCGGATGCCAGATCAGCAGACGACGGCGCAGGATCGCCATGGCCTTGACCATCAGATAGCCGACCACGGCGATCTCGACGATGCCGGCGAATACGCCGACGGAATTTGCAAAGCGCGAAGCCGTCATCATTGCGCCGCCGAGGCCATAGCCGCCCATCAGCATTTCCGTGACGACGGCGACGATCAGAGACAACGGCAACGCAACCTGAAAGCCGGTCATGATTTGCGGTAAGGCTGCGGGCAGCACCACCTGCCACAGCACCTCGCGTTCCTTGGCGCCCATGTTACGCGCCGACCACAGCAGCTCGCGCTCGACGCCCTGGATACCGACGATGGTGGCGGCGACCACCGGGAAGATCGCATCGAACACGATCATGGTGATCTTGGAAACGTCGTAGACGCCGAGCCACAGAATGATCACCGGCAGGAAGGCGATCTTCGGCATCGGAAAACCGATCGAGATGATCGGATCGAAGAACCAGCGCGCGACGCGCAAGCGCGACATCGCCATGCCGAGGAGAACGCCGCCGACCGCGGCGATGAGGAAGCCGGCGAGAGCGCGGTAGAGCGTGAGGCCGGTGTTGATGAAGAAATCGCCCGTGGTGATGTCGGCCCAGATTCGGACCAGCACCTTGCTCAAGGCCGGCAATTGGAAGGGCGTGAAGGTGCCGCTCGTCGCGAGCCATTCCCAGGCCGCGAGCAACACCAGGACCGAAAAGACGCGGGCGAAGCCCCAGGCCACGCGATAGGCGAAGCGCGCGGCCTTTTCGGGGAAGCCGTTCGGCGCTTCGGCGATTGTCGTGCCGTTCATGCCCGCCATGCCAGAGCCCGCTTGGTGATCAGGAGATAGACGCGGTCGGCGGCGAAGCCGAGGAAGGCCACGGTGAAGACGACCGCGTACATGGCATCGTATGTGCCGTTGGCGCCGAGCGAGCCGATCAGGTAGCCGAAGCCCTTCTGCGCAACGATCAATTCGGACGATACCAGCAGGATGAAGGACAATGCGAGCGCGGTGCGGATGCCGTTGAGCAACTCCGGCATCGCGCTCGGCACGACGACGTCCCACAACATGCGCAGTCGGCTTGCGCCCATGCTGCGCGCCGACCAGACGAGATGGCGCTCGCTCGAGCGCGCGCCGTTGAAGGCGCCGATGGTGACCGGCAGCATGCAGCCGAGGAAGATGAGCAGGATCTTCGAGCCGTCGCCGAAGCCGAGCCAGATCACCGTCACGGGGATCAGCGCGGATTTCGGCAGCGGATAGAAGATCTCGACGATCGGCGCGAGGAGAACGTTGACCGGCTTGAACCAAGCCATGGCAATGCCGAGCACGCCGCCGATGACGACGGCTAGGGCGAGCCCGGCGAAGGCGCGGTAGATCGAGGTGACGCCGTTGGTCACAAGCTCGCCATCCTTGATCATGTCGATCCAGGCCGAGACGACGTCGGACAGAGGCGGCAGGGCCAGTGGCGAGACGAGGCCGAGCCGCGAGGACAGCTCCCACGCGGCGGCGAGGATGAGCAGGGGACTGTAACGGATGAACGCCTTCATCGCTTGACGCCCTGCGCCTTCGCGGCCTCTTCCTTCACCAGGTTCCAGAGCTCGTCGACTTTGTCGACGAAGAAACTGTTCTTGAAAATATCGGGATCGTTCTTGTCGAACTTTGTGTCGACGATGGTCTTGATGCGGCCCGGCCGCGCCGACATCACCGCGACGCGGTCGGCGAGATAGACCGCCTCCTGCACGTCGTGAGTGACGAAGATCACCGTCTTCGGCGTGCGCTGCCAAATCGACAGCAACTCACGCTGCATCAGGCCGCGCGTCTGCGCGTCGAGCGCGCCGAACGGCTCGTCCATCAGCAGGATCTTCGGATCGAAAGCCAAAGTGCGGGCGATCGCGGCGCGCTGCTTCATGCCGCCTGACAGTTGTGAGGGATAGCTGTCCTCGAAACCCGACAGGCCGACGAGATCGATGTATTGTTGCGCGCGCGCCTCGCGCTCGGCTTTCTGCATGCCCTGGCGTTCGAGGCCGTAGAGAACGTTACCGCGCACCGTCTTCCACGGGAACAGCGCGAAGTGCTGGAAGACGATGCCGCGGTCGGGGCCAGGCGCGGTGACTTTTTTGCCGTCGACCGTGATGCTGCCGATCTCGACCGGCAGGAAACCGCCGATCAGATAAAGCAGTGTCGACTTGCCACAGCCGGAGGGGCCGAGCAGCGCGAGGAATTCACGGTTGGAGACGGAAAGCGATATCTGGTCGAGCGCCAAGACCTCCCGTCCGACCGGCGGCCGGTACATGTGGTTGACGTTGTCGACGATGATTTGGGCGGGCGCGTTCATGATGACATGAAGCCTCCCCAACGGCGCGCGTCTGTCAAGCAGTCACAGCGCGCGCCGATACAAATCGTGTCCTGTGATGTGGGACACATCCCGCTTTTGCGGCAACGCAAACAAGCTCTCAACCAAGCTGCGCGGCTTGCGCGTGAAGGTGCAGCAGGTCGGGGATCGTCTTGGGATCGCGCCGGCCGAAGCCGCATTCGGTGGCGACGCCGAAATTGCGCACGAATTGTTTTGCGGCTTCAAGCCGCCGCTTCGTCCCATCGATGCCATCGGTGTAGTGGACCAGACCGAGACACAGCCGCGTCGTCGGTGCGAGCTCGAGCCGTTGCAACGGCGCGAAGTAGGCGGCATCGGACCGGTCTCGCGGTACCGGCATGTGTATCTGCGCGATCTGGCGCTTGAGCTGTCCCGCCAAGCGGTTCGCATAGTCGACCATGTCACCCATATCTGTTGGCTCGATGACGTGGCGATGGCCGGCATCGCCGTAACAAAAGTGAAACAGCAGGTCGATGTCGGCGGGCACGTGGTCCGCCAATCTGACGACGATCTTGGAGAAGGTTTCCTGCATCTCCTCCTTGGTGTTGCCATAGGGCGTGGGCTGGTCTCGCTCGAGCCGGGCAAAGACCGCGGAAGCAATGTCGAACTGGATGGCGATGTCGTCGTGCGGCAGCGCGGCGGCGATCTTGTCGATCTCGCGCAGCACGGCATCGTTGTAGATCGGATCGATGTCGCGTTGCAGGTCCTCCTGCACGAACAGCCAGATGACCGAATGCGCGGGCACGAGGTCGATCTGGAACTTCACCTGCGGCGGGATCTTGCCCGCGCGTTTCAGCGCCGCGAAGGTGGCGTACGACTTCTTCGCGATATCGGCATAGAACAGGTTGTCGAAGCGAACGTCCTTGATGGAGACGCCCGGTTTGAGCTGATAGCGGCGATGCTTGGCGGCCTTGCCGTGCAGTTGAAAGGTCTCGGGCGACAGCTCGAAGGCCGGGTTGTCCCGGAATATCGGCTCCAGCCAGGTGATCCAGTCGATCCGCTCCCCGGTTTCGCCGTCCGGCAAGGTGAGGAGCGTCGGGCCGAGCGCCGCGCTCACGGTCTCGAACACGGTGGCCGCGTCGGCCATCGGCACGCTGCCGACCAGATATACGTTGCGCGCGGTCATTCTCGTCTCCTTCGTGTCGTTTCCTCGCGGGCGGTTCAGACGCTGCCCTGCTGACGCGCAAATTGACGCCGGGACGGCGATCATGTCCAATATGAACAATGGCGCTTTCCATAATTTGAGATTATGACCCTCGATCCTAAGCGGCTTATGGAATTGCTGAGCATCGCCGAGACCGGTTCGTTCACGAAAGCGGCGGCGGCGCGCCGCGTGTCGCAGCCGGCGCTGTCGAACAGCATGGCGCTGCTGGAGAAGGCGCTTGGCGTGCGCGTGCTGGAGCGCGGCCGCGGCGGCGCGGCGCTGACCGAATACGGCCGCTTGCTCACGACCCATGCGCAGGCGCTCGCGGCTTTGCTCGCGCGGGCAAACGACGATGTGCGGCTACGGCGGCAGGGATTGGAAGGGCAGTTGACGATCGGTGCGTCGCCGCTCGCGTGTGTCGATCTCGTGCCGAACGCGATCGCCACGGTCGAGCGCAAGAGCCCGAATGTGCGTGTTCAAGTCGAGGAACGTCCGGACGACCAGCTCATGCACGGCCTGCGCACGGGGGCCTTTGACGTCATCGTCAGCCCCGCCGGTGCCGAGACGGATGCGCCCGACGTCGTGTGCGAAACGCTGCTCAGCGATGTCCCGGTCGTCATGGTGCGGCGCGGCCATCCGCTGGCGCGGCGGCGTCGGGTCACGCTCAAGGAACTCAGCGATGTGCGATGGGTGTTTCCGAGCGCCCATACGGCGATGTGGCGCCACATCGAGGCGTTATTCACCGCCTGGGATATCGCTTGGCCGGCGAGCTATGTGACGACCAATTCGGTGCTTGCACTGCGATCGCTGGTGCTGCGCACCGACAGCGTCACAATCTCGTCGCCGCATTTGATGAAGCTGGAACTGGCGTCGGGACGGCTGATCGGCATTCCGCTGGCAAAGCCGCACTTCGTGCGTGAAATCGTGCTGCGCACGCGGCGGGCTCAGCCATTATCGCCGCTGGCGGCGCGCTTTGTTGCTGCACTGCGAACCGAGGCGGCGGCGCTTCGGAGGGCTTGAATGGGAGCACGGGCGGTTCTAATGGTCGCTTGGCTTCTACCGTATACTGTCATTTTTACCAGGAAGAGGAAAACATAGTGGCCCCGTCGCTCGCCGAAGCCCTCCGCGAACTCGCGCTTGCGAACCGCATTGTCGCCAACGAGGGCGTGCTCGACGCTTTCGGGCACGTCAGCATGCGGCATCCCGACAATCCGAACCGCTACTTCCTGTCGCGCTCGCGCGCGCCGCAATTGGTGCGGCCGGAAGATCTTATCGAGTACGATCTCGACTCGCAGCCGATCAAGCCGCCGTCGGTTTCGCAGTATTCGGAGCGCGTCATCCACGGTGAAATCTACAAGGCGCGTCCCGACGTGATGTCGGTGTGCCATCACCATTCGCCCGCCTTCATGCCGCTGCTGGCGACGCGGACGGACTACATGCCCGTCTTCCATCTCGGCGCGGTCGGGGGCATCAAGCCGCCGTATTGGGACCAGCATGACGAATTCGGCGACACCAACATGCTGGTGGTGAAGCCGGAGGAGGGCGCCTCGCTGGCGCGCGCGCTCGGTCAGCACTGGATGGTGCTGATGAACCGGCACGGCGTGACCGCTGTCGGCACCACCGTCGGCGACTGCGTCTTCCGCACCATCTACTCCGATCGCAACGCCGCCTATCAGGTCCAGTCGATGACCATCGGTGACCGGATCGACACGCTTTCACCGGGTGAAACGGAAATCTCCAGCAAGATCGGGACCTCGACCACGGGTCTCGCTCGCGCCTGGGAATACTGGTCGATGCGCGTCGAAAACGCCGGTGGCGGATTGCCGCCTGCGAAGGCCGCTGCGCGCGCCAAGCCGGCGGCCAAGAAGGCGGCGCCGGTGAAGTCCAAGAAGAAGCGCCGCTAATTTAAGCTTTCCCCACGGGCGGCGCGCGGTGTTCAATGCCGCCGCTCGTGGGGCGCTTTAATAGCTTCAATAAAAGAAAAGATACTACGGAGGAACGCAATGAAGACATTTACATCGTTGGCGGCAGCATTCGTTGTCGCGCTACCCGTCGCCTTCGCCCATCCGGCCGCGGCCGAGGACACGCTCAAGGTGGCGATGGGCCAGATCAACAACTGGGAGAACCAGCCGCCGACGCTCGGCCAGGATGCCGGCATCTTCAAGAAGCACGGCCTCACGCTCGAGGTGGTCGGCACAGCCGGCGCTGGCGAGACGATCCAGGCAGTCATCTCGGGTTCGGCCGACATCGGCGGCGGCGCCGGCGCGGCCGGCGTCATGCGCGCCTTCTCGAAAGGCGCGCCGATCCGCATCCTCGCTCCGGCCTTCACCGGCACGAGCGACCTCTATTGGTACGTGAAGGCGGATTCCAAGCTGCAATCGCTGAAGGACACGACCTCGAGCAACACGATCGCCTATTCGACCAACGGCTCGTCGTCGCACAACATCGTCGTCGCCTTCGGCGAGGAACTCGGCTCCAAGGCCAAGCCTGTGGCGACAGGCAGCCCGCCGGGCACGCTGACGGCTGTCATGTCCGGTCAGGTCGATATCGGCTGGGCGTCGCCCCCGTTCGGTCTGCGCGAGCTGAAGGAAGGCAAGATCCGCATCCTGGCGCGCGGCAATGAAGTGCCGTCGCTGCGCGGTCAGACGGTGCGGACGCTGATCGTCAACTTGAATGCCTGGAACACGAAGCGCGACGCCATCCTGCGCTTCATGGAGGCCTACCGCGAGGCCGTTGATTGGATGTACGACGACCCGAAGGCGCTCGAGATGTACTCCAAAAAGGTCAATCAGCCGGTCGAGGTCCTCAAGGAGTCGATGGAGAAGTTCCAGCCGCGCCAAGCCATCCAGAGCGACAAATTCGCCGACCTCGACGGTGCGGTGCGCGATGCGGTGAAGCTCAAATACCTGGACCAGCCGCTCACCAAAGAGCAGCTCTCGGAGCTCATCGTCACGCCGCCGCGCAAGAAATAGATCGTTCTTCGCGCGGAGAAGTAAGTTCTCTATTGCAATGCAGCGACGGGCCGCCCTTGACGCGGGGCGGCCCGCTTGCGTATGCCGCTTGGGTCAAAGGGATAGGAGATTGACCCAATGCGCCGGATCCTCGCCGCCATGGCGACGCTGGCCGCGCTGAATGCTCCGGTCCTGGCCGACGACACGTTGAAGGTCGCGGTCGGGCAGCTCACCACCTGGGAAAACCAGATGACGCTGATCGGGCAGGATGCCGGCATCTTCAAGAAGCACGGAATCGTGCTCGAGAACTTCGGCACCAACGGCGCCGGAGAAACATTGCAGGCGGTGATCTCGGGCTCCGCCGATATCGGCATCGGCATGGGCACCTCGGGCGCCATGCGCGCGTTCGTGCGCGGCGCGCCGGTGCGTATGCTGGCGCCGGCCTTCACCGGCAGCAACGACCTCTATTGGTACGTCAAGGCGGATTCGCCGATCAAATCGCTGGCCGACACGACCGAAAGCCAGACGATCGCCTATTCCACCAATGGCTCGTCGACCCACAGCCTGGTCATCGGCTTCGGCAAGGAGCTTGGGCTGAAGGCTAAGCCGACGGCGACCGGTGGCCCGCCGGCGACGCTGACATTGGTGATGTCGGGACAGATCGATATCGGCTGGGCCTCGCCGCCGTTCGGCCTGAAAGAGATCGACGAGGGCAAGATTCGCGTGCTGGCACGCGGCAGCGCCGTGCCGTCGACGCGCAATCAGACGGTGCGCGTGCAGATCGTCAACGCGAACCTGCTGAGGGAGAAGAAGGACGTCATCGAGCGCTTCATGAAGGCCTATCGCGAGGCGATCGAGTGGATGTATTCGGATCCGAAGGCGATCGAGATGTATGCGGCAAAGATGAAAGTGCCGGTCGCGCTCATCAAGAAGGCGCTGCCTGAGTCGCATCCGCGATCCGCGCTGCAGGCGGATGCGTTGTCCGACGCCGACGGCATCATGCGCGACGCCGTTACCAACAAGTTCCTCGATAAGCCGCTGACCAAAGAGCAGTTGGCCGAGTTCTATCCGTTCCCCGCTTTGGGGAAGTAGCGCCGTCCAAAAGGCGCACGTTGAAACTTAAGGGCCGCTGCCACGCAGCGGCCCCTTTTTTTGCGCGTCGAGGATTTCTTTTTTCGTCCTTCGACTCGGCGACGGCAAATGCTATTATTTGCAAACAATAACGATCCCCAAGGATCGGGCTCAACTCTCGCCGCCTATGAGCGAGGGGAGCGCAAGGGAGGAGATGCCGCGATGCAAAACCGCCGTCGGTTGCTCACACACATGCTGGCCGCCGCCGGGGCCGCGTCGTTCGGACGAACCGCCGCAAGGGCCGAGGATGCCAAGCGGCTCGTTCGCTTCATCGTCGGCTTCCCGGCCGGCGGCGGCACGGACGTTCTCGCGCGCCTGGTCGCTGAACGGGTCCGCGTGCCCTTCGCGTCCTCGGTGATCGTCGAGAACCGGCCGGGTGCGGCCGCGCGCGCCTCCGTCGACTACGTCAAGAACGCCGAGCCCGATGGCAGCACGCTGCTGTTCACGCCCGATTTTCCGATCACGCTTTATCCGCACAGCTTCCGCTCGCTGAGTTACGACCCGCTGCGCGACCTCGTTCCGGTCGCGCCGGCGGCGAAGTCGATGCTGTCATACAGCGTGGGGCCAGCCGTGCCCGCGAACGTCACTACGCTTGCCGCGTTCGTGAAGTGGTGCCGCGACAATCCGAAGAGCGCCAATTATGCAACGACGGCCGCCGGCGGCACGCCGCATTTTGTCGGTGTGATGTTCGCCAACGCGGCCGGCATTCCGATGACGCCGGTGCATTATCGCGGCGGCGCGCCGGCCTTGCAGGATCTCATCGGCGGCCATGTGCCGGCGAGCATCAACCCGATCAGCGAGAGCATGGCCCAGGCGCAATCCGGCGGACTGCGCATCCTGGCGGTCACGGGCGAGAAGCGCTCGCGGTTCCTGCCGGACGTGCCGACGATGAAGGAGCAGGGCTTCGACGTCGTCGTCGAGCCGTGGCTCGGCTTTTTTGCGCCGGCCCGGACGCCGGCCGAGACGGTGCGCACGCTCGGCGCCGCGATCAGCGACGTCGCCCGCTCGGCGGACTATGCGGAGAGCCTGGCGAAGTTCGGCAACGAGCCGGCGGTCCAGACAAGCGAGGCCTTCACCGCGACCGTGCGTTCGGATCTCGAGCGCTGGGGCTCGGTCGTGAAAGCGTCGGGCTTCGTCGCGGTGGAATAAGCGGCGCTTCGGCAATCACAGCTGCGATTTGGCGACGGCGCTGATGGCTTCGAGCATGACGGCGCGGTCGTCGTGAAGCGTCGCGCGCACCTTTTCGTTCTTGCCGATCGCGCCCATCTCGCGCTGGCGTTTGACCGTCGCATCGACCATGAGCGGCTCGAGGCCGAGCTCGCGCAAGGTCACCGACGATTCCTCCATCTCGGCGGCACGGCGCTCGCCATGGCTCGCCATGCGCTCAATGTTGTAGGTCGCCATCTGCTTGAAATCGAGTGCGGGATAATTGTTCTTGAGCGAGGCGGTGACCTCTTCCAGGAGGCCGGCGCGCTGCGCGGCCAGGAAGCATTCGAGCGCGAGCGCCTCCATGCCCTTGATCATCACGCTACGGACCATCTTGATCGCGGCGGCCTGGCCGGTGGGGCCGGGTACGATCGACAGCTTCATCTCCATCTCGGTCAAGACCGGCGCCACCTCTTCGGCCTGCGGGCCGGCGATCAGAAGCGGCGTCTTGTGCTTGAGCGGATGGATCGGCGCGACCACGGCGACGTCGATATAGCGCGCCTTGCCTTCCAGCAGGGCGGCGGTCGCCTGCTTGCGGCCCGGCGAGACCGAATTGATGTCGAGATACCAGGGGTTGCCCTTCAGATGTGGCGCGACCGACCGCGCCGCCTCGAGGCTGGAAGCCGCCGTCACCGCCGCGATGACCATGTCGGTCTCAGCCACGGCGTCGGCGGCCGATGCCGCGAGCCGCACGCCGAACTTGTCGCCGGCCGCCTTCAGCGCGGCGCCGGCCGCTTCCGGAAACAGGATGTCCCACGCCGCGATCTGCTCGATGCCGGCCTCGCGCAGGCCCGAAGCAATGGCCTGGCCGGCCTCGCCGAAACCGATGAACGAAACGCGCGGCGTATTGCGACGGGACATGGGCTAACCTTCGATGTTCGACGTGTTCTTATGCGCGGCAGATTAGATGATTTTGCGGCGCGGGTCAGGGCTCACAACATTTCGAGCGGTTGCGCCTTCCTGGGCGGCGGGAAGGCGCGGTCAAGCAAAGCGAAGTCGTCCTGCGTGAGGATGACGTCGAGCGAGGCGAGATTCTCGTCGACATGCGCGACCGTTCCCGCCTTCGGGATGACGACCACATCGTCGTGGCGCATCAGCCACGCCAGCGCCACCTGCGCCGGCGTTGCGCCATGGCGCTCCGCGACGTCGCGCAAGGCCGGACTGCCGAGCAATCGACCCTGCTCGATAGGCGAATAGGCCATCACCGGGACCTTGTGCTTCCGGCACCACGGCATCAGGTCGAACTCGATGCCGCGCCGACTGAGATTGTACAGCACTTGGTTGGCGGCGACGCCATTGCCCTGCGGCGTCTTCCAGATCTCGCCCATGTCGGAGATGTCGAAATTGCTGACGCCCCAGTCGCAGATCTTGCCGGTCTCGACCAGATGCGCAAACGCTTCGATCGTTTCCTCGAGCGGCACCGAGCCGCGCCAGTGCAGGAGATAAAGATCGATACGGTCGGTCTTGAGCTTCTTGAGGCTGCGCTCGCAGGCGGTGATCGTGCCTTTGCGAGTGGCGTTCTCCGGCAGCACCTTGCTGACGATGAACAGGTCGTCGCGGCGGCCCCGAATGGCCTCGCCAACGATGCTCTCGGCGTCACCGTACATCTCGGCGGTGTCGATCAGCGTGATGCCGCTGTCGAGCCCGTGGCGCAGAGCGGCGAGCTCGTCCTTGCGCCGGCGCGCGTCTTCGCCCATGCGCCAGGTGCCGAGCCCGAAGGTCGGGATCTTGGCGCCGGAGGGAAGGGTGGTGTGGGGGATGGATGCGGGCATGACCGGATTATACGCAAACCGGGGCTTGCGTATAACCCATCTGCCGGCGCCATCACCCTCAGTGCTTGTGCACGCTGTAAAGGCGCGCCTTCGTGGTCTTCTCGTAATCGAGGCCCTTGGGATAGGTTAGCAGTTCCATCGCCTGCCCCCACGGGGTCTGAAAGTAGATGATCGTCTCGCCGCCGTTCGGCTGGCCCGAGACGGGCGTGGGGGTGCCCAGAACCTTCACGCCCTGCACCGACTTCAGATACTCGACCGCCTTCGGCAAGTCCTCGACATAGAAGGCGATGTGCATGCCGCCGACGTCGCTGTTCTTCGGCGGCGTCTTGACCTGGTCCTTGGCGCTGTATTCGAACAGCTCGATATTCTGTGAGGGACCGCAGCGCATCATGGCAAGAGTCGTGACGGCGCGCGCGTCGACGTCGAGGCTGTCCTTCATCCAGTCGCCCTTCGGATCGCTGAAGGGGCCGGCCGTGTAGACGTGCTCGCAACCCAGTACGTCTGTGAAGAAGGCGATGCCTTGCTTGAGATCGGGAACGGTGAGGCCGATATGGTCGACGCCGGCAGCAGTCGGAATGCCGCCGGAGAAGCTGGGTACGACACTGGCTGTCAGAAAGGCAATGGCCAAACCGGCTATCAGCCGGAAACGAAGGCGCTTCATCGCAGGTCTCCGTTGAGCGAAAGCAACCTCGCCAATTAGGAGCCCGACTATTTTAAATGTAAAGCGTCTTTGACCGGCACACGCCGCGCGCCGGTGCACGCGGCGTGTGCGCTCGGCTATTTATGCGGCACGACCGGCGTGCCGTGCGTGTGAAACGACTCGATGGTCTTGAGACCCCAGGCCTGGCCCTTCCTGCGCTCGTCCTCGGTCCAGGTGATCGGCTTCCAGTCGGGCGCCAGGATCAGCCGCGCGCCGGCGTTGGCCACCTCGACGCGGTTGCCGCCCGGCTCGTAGACATAGAGGAAGAACGTCTGCTGCACCGCGTGCTTGTGCGGCCCGGTCTCGATGAACACGCCGTTCTCCAGGAACACGTCGGCGGCGAGCAGGATCTCCTCGCGCGAATTCATCGCGTAGGTGACGTGATGGAAGCGGCCCTTGGTGCCGGTGTGATCGCGCGTATAGGCAAAGTCGTAGGTCTTGTTGGTGGCGGTGAGCCAGATGCCCGCTTCGGAGCCGTCGTTCATGACGATGCGCTCGGTCAGGCGGAAACCGAGATAGTCCTCGAAGAACTTGCGGCAGGCCGAGATGTCGGCGGCAAGGCCGTTGAAATGGTCGAGCCGGCGCACATTGCAGCCGCGCGCGGGAAAGCGCTGCGCCTGGTTCTTCAACGAGGGCTTGAGCTCCGGCGGCGCCTCGTACCATTCCGTTTCGTAATAGAGCTCGAACACATGGCCGTCAGGGTCCTTGCAGACGAAGGTCTTGCCGTGGCCGAGATCGCCGTCGGTCCAGCCGACATCGAAGCCGGACCCTTTGAGCGCTGCGGCGCGCCGCTCCAGCGCCTGCGGCGAGCGCGTGCGGAAGGCGACGTGCTTCATGCCGTTGGTGTCGGACGCGGTGAGCTTGAGCGAGTAGCGCTCGTAGTCGTCATAGGCGCGCAGATAGACGCTGTCGCCCTTTTCGCCGCTGATGGTCAGCCCCAGGACGTCGACGAAAAAGCGCACGCTCTTGTCGAACACCGGCGTCAGCAGTTCGAGATGGCCGAGGTGGGCGATATCCATGATGGGTTCGGCTTGCATTGATGTCCTTCTTGCTTCTTGTTGTGCGTTCAATTGTGCCGTTCGGCGCGTGCGAAGACCAGCACGAGATTGTTCGCCGGCAAGGCAATCGTGTCCGCGAGTGTTAGGCCCACCGCGTGGGCGAGGTCCGTCAGCGCGCCCAGGTCGCGCACGCCCCACTCGGGGTTCTCTGCGCGCAACGAGGCATCGAAGGCGGCGTTGCTCGGCGCGGTATGTCGCCCATCGCGCATGAAGGGCCCGTAAACGAAAAGCCGCCCATCGGGCGCGAGAAAGCGCGCCGCCCCGGACAGAAGGTTTTCCGAAACGCGCCAGGGCGAGATGTGCAGCACGTTGATGCAGAGCATCGCGGCGAGCGTCCCACCGGGCGTCCAGGTCCAGTCCGGATCGGTCAAGTCGAGACGTTGCGGTGCCTGGAGGTTGGCGAGGCCGGCCTGCGCGCGCCAGGCGGCGATGCTCGCGAGGTGCGAGTCGTAGATGTCGCTCGGCCACCAGCGGAGCTTGGTGCGCGCGGTATAGGTCGCCGCGTGTTGACCCGTGCCACTGCCGATCTCGAGCAGGTCGCCCGAACGTTCCGCCAGGAAGCCGCCGATCGTGCCCCAGATCGGCGCGGCGTTGCGGTGGAAAGCCGGCGCGTCCAGCCGGCCGTCGGGCGTTGGCTCCGGCGTCCCCGATTTCCCGAATTCAACGACGAATTTCGACATGGTTGCGCGCGTCACGATACTCGTTCCTTCTTATCATATTGTCTTTGCCACAAAGCCGGGCAACAGTGATCGCGGCCGGACCTTTGGATGACGACCATGACCGAACCTCCCATTTCGCGCGGCTTTCGCGGCCGCGGGCGCGGCGATCAAAGTGCGCGCGTGCCGCCGGGCCAACATCTGGTGACGGACTTTCCGGTGCTTTCGGCGGGGCCGACGCCGGAACCAGATCTCTCCGGCTGGCGGTTCACGCTGGAGGATGGCGACACCCCGCTTGGCGCGTGGAGCTGGGCCGAGTTCAATGCGTTGCCGCAGACGGACGTGGTGGTTGATATCCACTGCGTCACGACCTGGTCCAAACTCGACACCGAATGGCGCGGAGTCTCTTTTGACACACTGCTCGAAGCGGCGGGGCTGAGCGAGCCGCCGGGCCCATTCACGCTGATCCACTGCGACGGCGGCTACACGACCAACGTGCCGTCCGAGGATCTGGTCGACGGCAAGGCGATGGTCGCGACCCTGTATGACGGCGAGGCCTTGCATCCCGAGCACGGCGGGCCGGCGCGGCTCCTGGTGCCGCACCTCTATTTCTGGAAGAGCGCCAAGTGGGTTCGCCGCATCCAGTTCCTTGACGAGGAGCAGCCGGGGTTCTGGGAAGAGAACGGCTACCACATCTACGGCGATCCGTGGCGCGAGCAGCGTTATGACGGCGACTGACGCGCCGGCCCCGGCGCGGCTGCGCTGGATGACGGCAACGGCGCGCGACATTATCGACGAGACGCCGCGCGTGCGTACGCTTGTGCTCGACGTGCCGGAGTGGCCTGGCCACAAAGCCGGACAACACGTCGATGTGCGGTTGACGGCGGATGACGGCTACCAGGCCCAACGTAGCTATTCGATTGCCTCCGCTCCAGGTGCCGCGTTGGCGTTGACCGTCGAGCGGCTGGAGGATGGCGAAGTGTCGTTCTATCTCGCCGGCGACCTGCGCGTCGGCGACCGGTTCGAGTTGCGCGGACCGATCGGCGGCTACTTTGTGTGGACGGCGGCGCTCGAGGGGCCCTTGTTTCTGGTCGCCGGCGGATCCGGCGTGGTGCCGTTGATGGCGATGTTGCGCGCCCGCGCCGACGCCGCCGTGAGGACCCCGGCCGTGCTGCTTTATTCATCGCGCAGCGAGGCGGACATCATCTATCGCGCAGAACTCGAGCGGCTCGCTGCGGAGGACGCTGCGCTGAAGGTCGTTCATACGCTCACGCGCGCGCAGCCGTCAGGATGGAACGGGTTTTCCCGCCGTGTCGATCGCGCCATGCTTGAGGAGGTAGGGTTCGCGCCGGACACGCGGCCGCGTATTTTCGTGTGCGGGCCGACGCCGATGGTCGAAGCGGCGGCATCGAGCCTCCGGGCGTTGGGTCATGCCGCCAATCTGATCAAGACCGAGCGGTTTGGTCCGTCTGGCCGTTAGGCTTCCGCCGGGTCGCTAAAGTATGACCACCGGCACATGGCCCACCGCGCGGTATTGGCGTAGGCTGCCTCCGGCCATTTCTCGGGGGGAGCTTGTGCCATGGTCCTCGGTCTATCGATCCAGAACTTCACCTTGCTGCATGTCGTCATCAGTTTGATTGCCATT
Source organism: Pseudolabrys taiwanensis (assembly GCF_003367395.1). Classification (NCBI taxonomy): domain Bacteria; kingdom Pseudomonadati; phylum Pseudomonadota; class Alphaproteobacteria; order Hyphomicrobiales; family Xanthobacteraceae; genus Pseudolabrys; species Pseudolabrys taiwanensis. The sequence continues at coordinate 5,540,862 of NZ_CP031417.1, forward strand.
GCAGCCGGCTTCGTCGTGCTGTTCGCGATGCTGCGAGCCAATGCGAGTCCCGGCTGGACGGCGGTGTTCCTGATCACGACGGTGCTCACCACGGTGACCGGCTTTCTGTTTCCGATCACCGCCTTCACGCCGGCCTTGGGCGTCGGCATTTTGTCGTCGCTGATCCTGATCGTCGCGCTCTTTGCGCTTTACGGACGGAAGCTCGCCGGCGCCTGGCGATGGATCTATGTCGTGACGGCCTTGTTCGCGTTCTATCTCAACGTATTCGTGCTGGTGGTGCAGGCGTTCCAGAAGATCGGTGCGCTCAATGCGCTGGCGCCAAACGGATCGGAGCCGCCCTTTCTTATTGCCCAGGCCGTCGTCTTGGGAGCTTTCGTCGTTCTCGGCGCGCTCGCTGTGATGCGGTTCCGCCCGTTGCTGGGGCGGGTCGCGCTGACCTAACGGCGCCTGAAACGAAAGAAGCCGCCGTTGCCGGCGGCTCCTTGCATCGAGCTTGAGGCAAGAAGGTTTACTTCAGGCCATCCGAGACGGCGGTGAACTTGGTCGTGAGATTGGTACCGACCGTCTGCACGATCGAGATGATCGCGACCGCGATGCCGGCGGCGATGAGGCCGTATTCGATGGCCGTGGCGCCGGATTCATTCTTCAGAAACGCAACAAGTTTGGACATTTGAAGCACGCTCCCTTTGTGCACGCGGGAACATGCTAGGAGCCGGGGGGTTAATAAATACCTGCGATCCCCAACTTAAAGACCGTTAAGGCGCGGTAAAGAAGTGGCCGCGAACCGCGAATAATTTCGAAGAAGGTTGGAAGCGTCGGGGGCGACCCACCGCCAAAAAAAGAAGCCGCCGTTGCCGGCGGCTTCTGCTTCGAGCTTGACGCAGGAAGGCTTACTTCAGGCCATCCGAGACGGCGGTGAACTTGGTCGTGAGGTTGGTACCGACGGTCTGCACGATCGCGATGATCGCGACCGCGATGCCGGCGGCGATGAGGCCGTACTCGATGGCCGTAGCACCGGACTCATTCTTCAAAAACGCAACGATTTTGGACATTTAGATGCACGCTCCCTGTACTTGTGCGTGCGGACCGTAGGGTCCCGGCCGTTAAAGATTGCCTATGGGAACCTGTAAAATCGCATTAAGAGAAGATGAAGACGATCGTCGAATTTGGATGCACCGAGGTTACTCATTGGCAAGCATGTGCGCCTCGGCGCTGACGGCAGCCAAAAAAGAAGAAGCCGCCGTTGCCGGCGGCTTCTTGCTTACAGCGAAACGAAGTTCTGAATTACTTCAGGCCGTTCGAAACAGCCGTGAACTTCGTCGTCAGGTTCGTGCCGATGGTCTGAACGATGGCGATGATCGCCACCGAGATGCCTGCGGCAATGAGACCGTACTCGATCGCAGTCGCACCCGACTCGTTCTTGAGAAACGCAACAATCTTGGACATGTCTTGGCTCCAGGAGGTTCGATGCGCGCAACATGGCGCCGCGGCGTTAAAAATGCCCTTCGCAATTGGTCAAGGTTTTGTTGCAGGACATAGGATTTGCCTAACTTTTGCGGCTCCGGCATGGCGTGCCGTTGCGGTACGCGTCCGCGCCGATGTGCGAGACAGCGGCGGGAAACGTCGAATTTAACTGCACTTTTTATACATTTTGCGGTTGGGAATACCGGCCTTCGCGTGCGTGAAAAGGCCTCGCTGCCGTTAACCGCGCATTATCGACGTTCGGCGATTGCCTATCGTGCCGGTGCGGCGAACCGTCACCGCGCGCGTAGCCGACGTCTGCGTCCGAGGTGTCGTCGTTCGCATGCAGTTGCAGCGATCATACGGGGTTACCATCGGGCCTGTGTTTATGATTTGACGTTGTCCGCGTATTAATTGTTAACGGCGTTTCCGGTTTCCAATGCGGGCGGCTGCGACTATCTGTCGTACATGCGTGCACTCAATATCATTCACGTTCTTCGCGCCCCGCTGGGCGGGTTGTTTCGTCACGTTGTCGATCTGGTGAGCGGACAGATCGCGCGCGGCCATAATGTGGGCATCGTCGTCGACAGCCTCACCGGCAACGAACGCGCTCGCGAAACCTTGGGGCGACTGGCTCCCGCGCTTAAGTTCGGGATCACGCAGATACCAATGCCGCGGCAGTTGAGTCCCCGCGACCTCAGTGCCGTTGTGCACGTGAGCAAGCGCCTTTGGGAGTCGCACGCGGATGTCGTGCACGGCCACGGCGCCAAGGGCGGTGCCTATGCGCGGCTGGCTTTTGCGGGCCGGCCGATCGTCCGAGCCTATACGCCGCACGGCGGCAGCCTGCTGCTCGATCACGCGACGCTGAACGGTAAGGCCTATCTCCTGCTCGAGAAGCTGCTGATGCCGCGCGGCGACGCGTATCTGTTCGAGAGCGCCTACAGCGCGGATGTGTTTCGTGCCAAGGTCGGTGAGCCGCGCGGGCTCATGCGCGTCATCCACAACGGCGTCAGCCAGGCGGAGTTCGCGCCGGTGCCGCTCGCGCCGGATGCGTCCGATATTGTCTTCGTCGGTGAATACCGGCACGTGAAGGGTATCGACACGTTAATCGATGCGATCGCCACGCTGCGCGGCGAGGGGCGTCCGCTCACGGCGACCTTGGTCGGCAGCGGCCCGGAGCGGGATAGTCTTCAGGAGCAGGTGGCGCGGCTTGGTCTCGGCGAGGCCGTGCGCTTGGCTCCGGCAATGCCGATGCGCCGGGCGCTCGCGCTCGGCAAATTGGTGGTGCTGCCGTCGCGGGCGGAGTCGCTGCCTTATGTGGTGCTGGAGACCGCGGCGGCCGAACGGCCGATGATCACGACGCGCGTCGGCGGTATCCCGGAGATCTACGGCCCGCTGTCGGATGCGCTCATACCGCCCGGCGACGTTAAGGCGCTCGCCGATGCCGTGAAGATCAGTCAGGACGAGCCGGCCGTCATGGCCGAGCGTTCTCGGAAGCTGCGCGCGCGCATTGCCGCGTCGTTTTCGGTCGAGACGATGGTGGACGGCGTTCTGTCCTGCTACGAGCGCGCGCTGGATATTGCTCCTGCCGTGGGTCAAGCCCTCGGCGCGTAGAAGACCTGCGCTTTTCGCACGCTTTGGCTTGACCCAGATCAAGGTCGAATCGGCGGCTGTCGGCGACCCTGCGTTCCAAAGGATGGAGCGCCATGCAAACGCAACAGACCCCGCAATCGCATTATCCAGGGCTTGAGCCGATCCTCGACACGATCGCCGGCTGGATCAACAATTACCGCCGCGCCGCCAAGACTCGTTCGGAGCTTGCGCAAGTGGGTAGCGACGAAGTCGCGCGTATCGCCCACGACCTCAACGTCACGCCGGGTGAGCTTGCGAATCTCACCAGCAAGACGACCGGGTCCGTCGATCTGCTTTACAAGATGCTTTCGGCCCTGGGGGTCGACCGCGAGAACAAGAACCTCAACGATCCGCGCATGATCCGCGATCTCGAGCGGCTTTGCTTTGCGTGCGACCACAAGGCGCGATGCGCCCACGAACTCGAGGTTGGCGCGGCCAAGGAACACTACCGCGAATACTGCCCCAACGCCTACACGCTCGACGTCCTCACCGGCCGGCCGCACTGAAGCGACGCGGCCGGCAGGAGGGCGATTAGGCGATTAGACGTCTTCCGGATTGTCGACGTAGACGAGGCCGGCCTTCGCCAGCGGCTCGCGCATATTGTACATGTCGAGGCCGAGCACGCCGGACGCCAGCTTCTGACGCTTGGCGTCTTCGTCGTCGAAACGCTTCTGCGCCTTCGCCGCGGTCTCCGTGACATATTTCTTCGGCACCACGACGACGCCGTCGTCGTCAGCGACCACGGCGTCGCCGGGCTCGACATAGACGCCTGCGCAGACGACCGGAATGTTCACGGAGCCGAGGGTCGCCTTGACGGTGCCCTTGGACGAGATCGCCTTCGACCAGATCGGGAATCCCATTTCCTTGAGCGTTGCGACGTCGCGGCAGCCGGCATCGATGATGACGCCCTTCACGCCACGCGCCTTCAGCGAGGTGGCGATCAGATCGCCGATCATGCCGTCGGTGTTGTCGGCGGTGCAGCCGAGCACAACGATATCGCCGGGCTGGCATTGCTCGATGGCGACATGCAGCATCCAGTTATCGCCGGGCTGCGCCAGGATGGTCACGGCGGGGCCCGCGATCGTAGCGCCGGACCAGATCGGACGGATGTACGGCTTCATCAGCTGATAGCGGCCGAGCGCTTCATGCACGGTCGAGGCGCCGAGCTTCTCGAACGTGGCAATGGCGGCCGCATCGGCGCGCTTGATGTTGCGGACGACGACGTTTCTCATGGTGTCACTCCTGCAGGCATAACTATGCAATTCTATTCGGTGTCATGCCCCGCGAAAGCGGGGCATGACACCAGTACTCATTGACGTCTCGGACTACTGGATTGCCCGCTTTCGCGGGCAATGACGGCAGTCGTGCGAGGCTACGGCTCAGCCCAGCGTATCCGTGACGACGCGCGGGAACAGCGTCTGGTACGCCTCGCCGTAGGTCATCGGAATGCCGGTGTTGCGCGAGCCCTGGATGCCGCGGTTGAGCGCGACGCGTTCGTAGTAGTGCCAGAGGTGCTTCTGCGCGGCGAGGATCTGGAACGCCTTGTACTTGGTCTCCCAGACATCGTCGATCTTGAGGATAAGATCGGGCTTGTAATCGCACTGCTCGGGCTGGTGCGGCTCGAACAGATAAACCGGCGGCGCCGAATACTTGTACTTGGCGCCCGGCTTGTGGCCCATGGCTTGCGCGACGACGCGCGTCTCCTGCGCGAAATGCGCGGCGTTCGGATGGTCGAAGTTATACGGGTCCTTCAGCGCATGCGTGAGCACGAAGGCCGGATTGGTCTCGCGGTAGATGTCGACCATGCGGTCGAAATGCTCTTCGGTGAGCATGAGCGGATAGTCGCCGCAATCGAAGAACTCGATCTCGGCGCCGAGGAGCGCCGCCGCGCGTTCGGCTTCGTCCTTGCGGCCGGCCTTCACCTTTTCCATCGTCGCGCCCGGCTCCTTCCAGGCGAACTGGCTTTCGCCCCGCTCGCCGAAGGACATGCAGACGATTTTCATCTTGTAGCCCTGCTTGGCATGCAGCGCGATCGCGCCGCCCGCGCGCCAGACGAAATCGCCCGGATGGGCTGTGACGACGAGCCCGGTCTTCTGCTCCGACATTACGTACTCCGTTGGTGAACCGTTAGAAGCCGCCGTGGCGGCTGGATTCGATGGCCTGCTTCAGCAGGGCCATGAAACTGGTGAGGTGCTTGCGCATGGCCGCCTCGGCGCGCGCGCCGTCGCCGCGGCAGATGGCATCGACGATGGCGTGATGCTCGGCGAGCGAGGATTGTGGCCGCCCGGGAAACAGGATGACCCGGAACTGCAGCCGCAGGAGATGCGTGCGCAAGGTCGAGAGAATGCGCGTCGCCGTGCCGTTGCCGGCGATGCGCTGGATTTCCCGGTGCAGCGCGCCGTTGCAGCGCGAATAAGCAAGGTCGTCGGCGTCCTTCACCGCGCGCTTGAGGTCCGCTTCGATCGCGCGCAGCGCTTTCTTGCCGGCGTCGGTGATCCGCTCGGCGGCCTGCCGCGCCACCATCACTTCGATGGCGAGCCGCGTCTCGGCGATCTCTATCGCCTCGGCATCGCTGATCGCGCGCACGCGGGCGCCGCGGTTCTTCTCACGTACCACCAGGCCTTCCTGGTCGAGCATGGCGAGAGCGGTGCGGATATGCGCGCGGTTGACGCCGTAGGTCGCGGCGAGGTCGGCCTCCACCAGCCGCTCGTTCGGCATCAACTGCCCGCGCGTGATCGCGTCGCGCAGGCGCGCGGTCACGTCGGCAGGAGCTGTGCGGGCGGGGCGGGGCATCGGGGTCCACAATTTGGTTATCCAGATTGTTGACAATTTGGGCGCGCGGGTCAAGCTTGCCGGGCCGCCGGTGGATAGACGCGGCGCGTTCCGGGGCAGGCCCCGACACGGGTTCAAAGGACAGGTTTCAGATGGCCGACGTCACGACTTTGCGCATTTGCCTCGGCAATTATCCGCACACGCTGCCGCTCAAGCGCGGCGAGATCACGTCGCCGACGCTGAAGCTCGACTTCGTCGAGGTGAAGGCGATGCACACGGCGTTCAAGCCGATGATCCGCGAGCATGCTTTCGATGCCAGCGAACTCGCTTTGACGAGCTATCTCCAGGCCAAGGCCTACAACAAGGGCCTGACATTATTGCCGGCGGCGATGCTGTCGCGCTTCCAGCATCACACGATGCTCTACAACAGTGCGCGCGGTGTGCTGACGCCCGACAAGCTGCCCGGCAAGCGCATCGGCGTGCGATCCTACAGCCAGACGACCGGCGTCTGGATTCGCGGAATTTTGCAAAACGACTACGGCGTCGATCTCTCTTCGGTGCAGTGGGTGACGTTCGAGGACGGTCACGTCGCCGAGGCTGGGGATCCGCCCGGCGTCATCCGCGCCGGCGCCGACAAGGACATCACCAAGATGCTGATCGACGGCGAGCTGGACGCGGCGATTTACGGCGCGGCGATGCCGGACGACGAGCGCCTCAAGAGCGTCATCGTCGATCCGGAGGCCGAGGCCAAGAAGTGGTACGCCAAGCACGGCCTGGTGCCGGTCAACCACATGGTGGTCGTCACCGACGAACTGAAGCGCTCGAACCCTGCGGCGGTCGCCGAGCTGTATCGGATGCTGGAGGCGGCGAAGCAGGCGGCCGGGGTGCCGCCGGGCGGGCTCGACACGGCGCCCTTTGGCAAGGAGGCAAACCGTCGCTGCCTCGAACTGCTCATTTCTTATGCGGTCCAGCAGAAGCAAATCCCGCATGCCCTAACGGTGGATGAGCTCTGGTAGTCGGTGGCGGCCACTACACCTTTGCCGATTTGGTGCGATGGACGTCCGTTAGGCGCTGTCGCCACCGAGTATACCCGCCGGGCATCGGAAATGGTGTCTGCTAATATTTTAGGCAATGACGCTTGACCGAAAACTAGGCAGCACGATACCGATTGCTGATTCATAAGGCAAAACAGGGGCTTATGCCTTTGTGACGCCTTGGCACAGCCTTTGCGACTTCTCTCCTGCGTCAAAAGCCGTCTCGAGACGGCGTGCGCGTAAAATGCAGGGGATTTCGCTCATGTTGAAAGCAGGAAATGCGGTCGCCGGTCGACCGTCACCTCGCCGCTGGCTCGCCGCCGCGGCGGGTCTCGCATTCGCCGTTTCGGGGGCTGTCCAGTCGGCCAAGGCCGAGGACACGATTAAGGTCGGCATCCTTCATTCGCTCTCGGGCACCATGGCCATTTCCGAGACGACGCTGAAGGACACCATGCTCTTCCTGATCGATGAGCAGAACAAGAAGGGCGGTCTGCTCGGCAAGAAGCTCGAGGCGGTGGTCGTCGACCCGGCGTCGAACTGGCCGCTGTTCGCCGAGAAGGCGCGCGAGCTGATTTCGAAGGACAAGGTCTCCGTCGTGTTCGGCTGCTGGACCTCGGTGTCGCGCAAGTCGGTGCTGCCGGTGTTCAAGGAGCTCGACTCGATCCTCTTCTATCCGGTGCAGTACGAGGGCGAAGAGTCCGAGCGCAACGTGTTCTACACGGGCGCCGCGCCGAACCAGCAGGCGATCCCGGCCGTCGACTACCTGATGTCGAAGGACGGCGGCTCGGTGAAGCGTTGGGTGCTGGCGGGCACCGACTACGTCTATCCGCGCACCACCAACAAGATCCTCGAGGCCTATCTGAAGTCGAAGGGCGTCAAGGACGAAGACATCATGATCAACTACACGCCGTTCGGTCATTCCGACTGGCAGACGATCGTGGCCGACATCAAGAAGTTCGGCTCGGCCGGCAAGAAGACGGCGGTGGTCTCGACCATCAACGGCGACGCCAACGTGCCGTTCTACAAGGAGCTCGGCAACCAGGGCATCAAGGCCACCGACATCCCGGTGGTGGCGTTCTCGGTCGGCGAAGAAGAACTCGCCGGTCTCGACACCAAGCCGCTGGTTGGCCATCTCGCCGCCTGGAACTACTTCGAGTCGATCAAGAACCCGGCCAACGCCGAGTTCATCAAGAAGTGGCAGGCCTTCACCAAGAACCCGAAGCGCGTCACCAACGACCCGATGGAAGCCCACGTGATCGGCTTCAACATGTGGGTGAAGGCGGTGGAAAAGGCGAAGTCGACCGATCCGGACAAGGTGATCGACGCGCTGCCGGGCATCGAAGCGCCGAACCTGACGGGCGGCGTGTCCAAGATGCTGCCGAACCACCACATCACCAAGCCGGTCTTCATCGGCGAAATCCGCGGCGACGGTCAGTTCGACGTGGTGTGGAAGACCAAGGGTCTGGTGCCGGGCGATGCCTGGTCCGACTTCCTGCCGGGCTCGAAGGATCTCGAGGCCGACTGGGTGACGCTGAAGTGCGGCAACTACAACAAGGTCACCAAGAAGTGCGGCGGTCAGGGCTCCTGATCCGACGGGCTGTGTGATGACGCGACCGGAGGCGGCGGCTGCCGCCGCCTCCATTTCAAAGAAAAGCAAATGCGTGCCGGGGCGGAATGAAATGCGCAGTGTCTACGACCACATCGTGGCGCTCTTCGTGGCTGTCGGCCTCATGGCCGCCGTCGTCACCAGTGCCCATGCGGGTGCTTATGAAGATGCGCTCGTCGGCTTCACCGCCGACTCGTTCGGCGACACGGTCGACTCCATCGAAGCATTGACCGCGAGCGGCGATCCGCGCGCCGCCGCCGTGCTGCAGGCGCTGCAGGACCAGCGCCTGATGTACTCGGCCGAGGCCAAGAAAGTCTTCATCAAGGACAAGAGCGACAAGCTGACCGACGCCGCCAGCGGCGAAGCGGTGGCATCGCCGCCGGCCGATGCCGATAACGTCCGTCTCAACAACCGCGTGCGCGGCGCGCTCGAAGCCGCGCTCGGTTCGCTCACTTTGATGGCCAAGGAGCCGCAACGCCGTTTCGACGCCGCGCAGGCCGTGTTCAAGTCCCGCGATGCGGCCGCGCTGCCGGCGCTCGACAAGGCGCTCGCCGCCGAGACCGATGCGCGCGTGAAGAAAGCGCTGAGCGAGGCGCGTGCCGCTATCATTCTCACGTCGGCCGATGCGTCAGCGGAGGACAAGGTAGCGGCCATCGCCGTCATCGGCGCCCGCGGCGATCAGGATGCGCTGGCCCTGCTCGACGGCATTCCCGGCGACGCGCCGCCGCAGGTGGCGCAAGCCGCGGCTGCGGCGAAGTCGAAGATCCAGGGCATGCTCGCGGTCTGGAGCGCGGTGCAAAATACCTGGTACGGCCTGTCGCTCGGCTCGGTATTGCTGCTCGCCGCGATCGGCCTCGCCATCACCTTCGGCGTCATGGGTGTCATCAACATGGCGCATGGCGAGATGGTGATGCTGGGCGCCTACACCACCTTCGTCGTGCAGGAGTTCATCCGCGCGCATAATCCGGCGCTGTTCGACTATTCGCTGGTGATCGCCGTGCCGCTCGCCTTTCTCGTAGCCGGCGCTGTCGGTGTCGTCATCGAGCGCTCGATCATCCGCTTCCTTTATGGCAGGCCCCTCGAGACTTTGCTGGCCACCTGGGGCCTGTCGCTGATCCTGCAGCAGGTCGTGCGCACCGCGTTCGGACCGACCAACAAGGACGTCGGCAACCCGTCGTGGATGAGCGGCGCCTTCGACCTCGGCGGCCTTCTCATCACCTACAACCGGCTCTGGATCATCTGCTTCACGTTGGCCGTGTTCGTCGCGCTGCTCGGCATGCTGCGCTTCACGCGGCTCGGCCTCGAGATGCGCGCCGTGACGCAGAACCGTTCGATGGCGGCGGCCATGGGCATCCGCACGGCCCGCATCGACGCGCTCACCTTCGGCCTCGGCTCCGGCATTGCCGGTATCGCCGGCGTCGCGCTGTCGCAGATCGACAACGTCTCGCCGAACCTAGGGCAGGGCTACATCATCGACAGCTTCATGGTCGTGGTGTTCGGCGGCGTCGGCAATCTGTGGGGCACATTGGTCGGCGCCTTCACCCTCGGCATCGCCAACAAATTCCTGGAGCCATACGCCGGCGCCGTGCTGGGCAAGATCGCGATCCTCGTCTTCATCATCCTGTTCATCCAGAAGCGCCCGCGCGGCATGTTCGCGCTCAAGGGCCGGGCGGTGGAGGCGTGATTGGCGATCGAAGCATGAGAATGTTCGGCACACGCGGCGCTGTTCCCCTCCACCCGCGAGCTCTTGCGAGCGGCGGGGAGGGGTTAGGGGTGGGGGGCTCTTTCTTCCAGGCTCTCACCATCGCGATTGCTTTTCCCCCCACCCCCGACCCCTCCCCACCACGATGCTGCGCATCGCGGGGGGAGGGGAGCAGAGGGGCCGCATCATGACCTCCCATCCGCTCATCCGCATCCTCGATCGCGGCGCCACGCTCTTCCTCGTGCTGGTCGCGGCCTTCGCCATCGCGATCCCGGCGCTTAATCTGCTGGTCCCCTCCGGCTCGACCCTGCACGTCTCGACTTATCTGGTCGCGCTGTTCGGCAAATACATCTGTTACGCCATCCTCGCGCTGTCGATCGATCTCATTTGGGGCTATGCCGGCATCCTCTCGCTCGGCCACGGCGCGTTCTTCGCGCTCGGCGGCTATGCGATGGGCATGTATCTGATGCGGCAGATCGGCACGCGTGGCGTCTATGCCAACCCGATCCTGCCCGACTTCATGGTGTTCCTGAACTGGCAGGAGCTGCCGTTCTACTGGTACGGCTTCAACCACTTCGCCTATGCGGCGCTGATGATCTTCCTGGCGCCGGGTCTCCTGGCCTTCGTCTTCGGCTGGTTTGCCTTCCGGAGTCGCGTCACCGGCGTTTATCTGTCGATCATCACCCAGGCGATGACCTACGCCTTGATGCTCGGCTTCTTCCGCAACAATTTCGGCTTCGGCGGCAATAACGGCCTGACCGACTTCAAGGACATCCTCGGCTTCAACGTGCAGGCCGAGGGCACGCGCAATGCGCTGTTCTTCATCTCGTGTCTGGCACTCGCGCTGTGCTTCCTCGTCTGCCGCGCCATCGTCACCTCGAAGTTCGGCAAGGTGCTAGTGGCGATCCGCGATGCCGAGGCGCGCACGCGCTTCCTCGGCTACCGGGTCGAGGCCTACAAGCTGTTCGTGTTCACCTTGTCCGCCGCCATGGCGGGCCTTGCCGGTGCGCTTTATGTGCCGCAGGTCGGCATCATCAACCCGGGCGAGTTCGCGCCGGGCAATTCGATCGAGGCGGTGATCTGGGTCGCCGTCGGCGGTCGCGGTACGCTCACCGGCGCGGTGCTCGGCGCCTTCGTCGTCAACTACGCCAAGACCTTCTTCACCTCCGGCTTCCTCGCGCCGTACTGGCTGTTCATGCTTGGCGCGCTGTTCGTGCTGGTCACGCTGCTCTTGCCGCGCGGCATCATCGGCACCATCAAATACGGCTTCGACAAGCGCGCGGCCGCCAAATCCGCCGCGGCCGAAGACGGTGCCGATGCGCCGGCCGAACCGGCGCCGCGGGCGGCGGAGTAGGGGCGATGATGGACGCGAACAAGACCACTTCGGCGCTTCTTTATCTCGACGGCATCTCGGTGTCGTTCGACGGCTTCAAGGCGCTCAACGAACTGTCTTTCATGGTCGAGCCCGGCGAGATGCGGGCGATCATCGGCCCGAACGGCGCTGGCAAGACGACGATGATGGACGTCGTCACCGGCAAGACGCGGCCGGACACGGGTGACGTCTATTTCGGCCAGGGGGCTTACGATCTGTCGAAACTGGACGAGACCGAGATCGCCGAGCTCGGCATCGGCCGCAAGTTTCAGAAGCCGACGGTGTTCGAGATGCACACGGTCGAGGACAATCTGCTGCTGGCGCTCAAGAACGACCGCGGCGTGCGCGCGACGTTGTTGTGGTCCACCTCGGCGCCGCAGGAAAAGCGCATTGACGAAATCCTCGACACCATCCGCCTCAAGCATCTGCGCTCGCGTGTGGCCGGTAGCCTGTCGCATGGCCAGAAGCAATGGCTGGAGATCGGCATGCTGCTGGCGCAGGAGCCGAAGCTGCTGCTGGTCGACGAGCCGGTCGCCGGCATGACCGACGCCGAGACGATGCAGACGGCGCTCCTGCTCAAGGAGATCAACCAGACCAAGACCGTGGTCGTGGTCGAGCACGACATGGCGTTCGTGCGCGAACTGGGCGTGAAGGTCACGTGCCTGCACGAAGGCTCGGTGCTGGCCGAGGGCACCATCGATCAGGTCTCGACCAATGATCGCGTGGTCGAAGTGTATTTGGGAAGGTGAGGATGGGCATGAGTTTCACTCTGGTCATTCCGGGGCGCGTCGAAGGCGCGAACCCGGAATCCAGCGGCGAATATTGTGCTTGTGTCTGGATTCCGGGTTCGCGTGCTGCGCACGCGCCCCGGAATGACGGGTGAAAAGAATGCTCGAAGTCTCCAACATCGACCTCCATTACGGCGCGGCGCAGGCGTTGCGCGGCATCTCGCTCAAGGCCGAAGTCGGCAAGGTCACCTGCGTGCTCGGCCGCAACGGCGTCGGCAAAACGAGCCTGTTGCGTGCCATCGCCGGTCAGCATCCCGTCAGCCGCGGTACGATCGCTCTCGACGGCACGGATCTGACCCGCATGCCCACAGTGCAGCGCGCGCGCAATGGCGTCGCCATCGTGCCGCAGGGGCGCGAAATCTTCCCGCTGCTGACGGTCGAGGAAAACCTCGAAACCGGCTTCGCGCCACTCAAGCGCGACCAGCGCACGGTGCCGGACGATGTGTTCTCGCTGTTTCCGGTGCTGAACACGATGCTCAAGCGCCGCGGCGGCGATCTCTCCGGCGGCCAGCAACAGCAACTCGCCATCGGCCGCGCTTTGGTGATGCGGCCGAAGCTGCTGCTGCTCGACGAGCCGACCGAAGGCATCCAGCCGTCCATCATCAAGGACATCGGCCGCGCCATTTCCTATCTGCGGGGCTTGAAGGAGATGGCCATTGTCCTGGTCGAGCAGTATCTCGACTTCGCGCAGGAGCTCGGCGACTATCTCGTGGTCATGGACCGCGGTGCGATCGTCTATGCCAGCGACAAGGAAAACCTGGACGAAAGCGCGCTCAAGCGCGCGCTGGCGATTTGATGTCTTGCACGCGCCTTACACTCTGCCGTCGTCCCCCGCGAAAGCGGGGGACCCAGTACGCCGCAGCCTATCGCTTCGGTCGCGGCGTTCGTGTTTACTGGATGCCCCGCACTTCAAAGGACCCACATCGGGTACACCCGATGTGGGTGCGCGGGGCATGACACCTGAGGGTTGGCAGTGCTCGCGACAACTCAAAGCTCGGACATCTTCCTTGCCAACCGCGCCACCGGCACCATCGCGCTGTCGGTGACCGCGCGCGACGGCGGCACGCATCGCCAGACCGTGCACGAGGCCGGGTCGCTGCGCGTGCGCTTTCCCAATGTCACTGCCGGCGCGCTCGAGGCCGTCATCGTCAACACCGGCGGCGGCATGACCGGCGGCGACCGTTTCACCGTCGACATTGCCGTCGGCGACGGCGCGCATCTCGTCGCGGGGACGACGGCGGCCGAGAAGATCTACCGCTCGACGGGCCCGGACGTGGCGATGGATGTGTCGCTCAAGGTGGCGCGCGGCGGCCATCTCGCGTGGCTGCCGCAGGAGACGATCCTGTTCGACCGGGCACGGCTGTCGCGGCATATCGACATCGATCTCGCCGATGGCGCGTCGCTGATCATGGCGGAGGCCGTGGTGTTCGGCCGTCTGGCGATGGGTGAAGCGGTGGTCGGCGGCTTCCTCGCCGACCGCTGGCGGCTGCGGCGCGGCGGCAAGCTTGTCTATGCCGATACGCTGCGCCTCGACGGTCCTATCTCCGAGACGCTGGCGCAGCGCGCCGTCGCCAAAGGCGGCATCGCGGTGGCCACCGTGCTGCTCGCGCCCGGCGACGAGCGCGCGCTCGAAGCCGTGCGTGCGCTCGACGAACAATTTTTGGGAGAGGTCGGCATCTCCGCCTGGAATGGCATTGCGGTCGCGCGGCTTTGTGCGGAGGATGGCGCCCGACTGCGGCACGATCTGATCGCCATCCTCGCCGCGCTCGGCACGAGCGTGCCGCGGCTCTGGCTGCAATAAGTTGCTAAGTTGCGTTGAGAAAGGTCTGAGGCAGAGATGAACCTGACGCCCCGGGAAAAAGACAAGCTCCTGATCGCCATGGCCGCGATCGTCGCGCGCAAACGCCTGGAGCGCGGCGTCAAGCTCAACCATCCCGAGTCGGTCGCGCTGATCACCGATTTCATCATGGAAGGCGCGCGCGACGGCAAGACCGTCGCCGAGCTGATGCAGGCCGGCGCGCATGTGCTCACCCGCGCGCAGGTCATGGACGGCATCCCCGAGATGATTCACGACATCCAGGTCGAGGCGACGTTTCCCGACGGCACCAAGCTCGTCACCGTGCACAATCCGATCCGCTGAAGAGGAAAGAACAATGAGAAGCAATCTGGCGCACACGCTCGCAGTTTCTCTCCTCCCTCCCCCCTTGCGGGGGAGGGATGGGGAGGGGGGTGGAAACAAGCGCCAGAGCGTGCGGCTTACCCCCCTCCCGACCGGCCTGCGGCCGGTCGACCTCCCCCGCAAGGGGGGAGGTGAACGGAGGATGTTGCGAGTCTTGTGCGCCTTACTTCTGCTTATGGCGCCGACGTCAGCCTTCGCCCATGTCGGCCACGGCGAGACATCGTCCTTCGCGGCCGGTCTCGCCCATCCGTTCGGCGGCCTCGACCACATCGCGGTGATGATCGCGGTCGGCCTCTGGGCCGCGCTCAAGGGCGGCCGCGCGCTATGGCTGTGGCCGGCGGTCTTCGTCGGGGTGATGCTGGTCGGCGGCGCGCTCGGCATGTCAGGTTCTTTGGCGCACGTCGCGCTGCCCTTCGTCGAGCCGGCGATCCTTGCCTCCGTGGTGGCGCTCGGCCTCTGCGTCGCGCTGGCGCTGGATGTGCCGGTCGCGGCCGGCGCGGTTCTTGTCGGGGCCTTTGCGCTATTCCACGGTCATGCGCACGGCACCGAAGTCGCGGAGACCATGAGCGGCGTCGAATACATGGCGGGCTTCGCGGTAGCGACCGCGTCGCTGCATGCGATCGGCATCGCCTTCGCGATGCTGATGCAGCGCAACGCGCTACGCCCGGCGATCCGCATTGCCGGCGTCGCCTGCGTGCTGGTCGGCGCGGGCATGGTCGCCGGGGTGCTGTGATGGTTCCCGGCGAGCTGTTTACTGTCCTCTGTCATTCCGGGGTGCCGCGAAGCGGCAAACCCGGAATCCAGAAACGACTTCAGAGCTTGCGTCTGGATTCCGGGTCCGCGCTTTCAGCGCGTCCCGGAATGACGGAGAAAAATTCATGATTCCCGGCGAGCTGTTCATCAAAGACGGCGAGATCGAGCTCAACGCCGGACGCAAGACGGTGACGCTCACCGTCGCGAATGCCGGCGACCGGCCGATCCAGGTCGGCTCGCATTATCATTTCTTCGAAACCAACCCGGCCTTGAAGTTCGATCGCAAGAAGGCACGCGGCATGCGGCTCGACATCGCCGCCGGCACGGCGGTGCGGTTCGAGCCGGGGCAGTCGCGCGAGGTCACGCTCGTCGCGCTCGCCGGCAAGCGCACCGTCTACGGTTTCCGTCAAGAAGTGATGGGGAAGCTGTGAGATCGAATTTGTCATTCCGGGGCGCCGCGCCGAAGCCCGTAAGGGCGAAGGCGGGGCGAACCCGGAATCCAGAAACAAGCAATGTGCCTGCGTCTGGATTCCGGGTCCGTGCTTTCAGCGCGTCCCGGAATGACGATGGGATGATTGCGGTACCCCCAAAAGCCATAACGGGCAGACCGTCGTCTGCCCGTCACAAGCTCTCGGGATCCATACACCGACGCGAGCGCGAGGCTCAGCATACGGAATACGCGCTACTGAGAGCCAGGACCGGCAATCATGGACCACAAACGCTCGACGTCGTTTTACCGCCACCGCACGTCCACGTTCCACGCCTGCTCGGCCATGGCGACCATCCAAGTCCGACCTGAGCCGAAGGTGGTTGATCTGCGAGAAAGCGTACGCCTGTCGGTTTAGGTTTCAAGAGGCTTCTAGGGCCGGTTGATAAGATCGGGGATAATGTCATGTCCGTCAAAATGAAGCGCGCGGCCTATGCCGATATGTTCGGCCCCACGGTGGGCGACAAAGTGCGGCTCGCGGACACCGATCTCATCATCGAGGTCGAGAAAGACTTCACCGTCTACGGCGAAGAGGTGAAGTTCGGCGGCGGCAAGGTGATCCGCGACGGCATGGGCCAGAGCCAGGCGACCAACAAGCAGGGCGCCATGGACACCGTCATCACCAATGCGCTCATCCTCGATCACTGGGGCATCGTCAAAGCCGACGTCGGCTTGAAGGAGGGCCGCATCGCCGCCATCGGCAAGGCCGGCAATCCCGACATTCAGCCGGGCGTCACCATCGTCATCGGTCCGGGTACCGAGATCATCGCCGGCGAAGGTAAGATCCTCACGGCGGGCGGCTTCGACACGCATATTCACTTCATCTGCCCGCAGCAGGTGGAGGAGGCGCTGATGTCCGGCGTCACCTCGATGCTGGGCGGCGGTACCGGGCCCGCGCACGGCACCTTTGCGACGACGTGCACGCCGGGCCCCTGGCACATCGGCCGCATGATCCAGGCGGCGGATGCCTTTCCGGTGAATCTCGGTTTCGCCGGCAAGGGCAATGCCTCGCGTCCGGCCGCGCTCGAAGAGATGGTCAAAGGCGGCGCTTGTGCGCTCAAGCTGCACGAGGATTGGGGCACGACGCCGGCCGCCATCGACTGCTGTCTGTCGGTCGCCGACGACTACGATATCCAGGTGATGATCCACACCGATACGCTCAACGAGTCGGGCTTCGTCGAGGACACCATCAAGGCCTTCAAAGGCCGCACCATTCACGCCTTCCACACCGAAGGCGCCGGCGGCGGCCATGCGCCCGACATCATCAAGGTCGCGGGGCTCAAGAACGTGCTGCCGTCCTCGACCAATCCGACGCGGCCGTTCACGCGCAACACCATCGACGAGCATCTCGACATGCTGATGGTGTGCCACCATCTCGATCCGTCGATCGCCGAGGATCTCGCGTTCGCCGAAAGCCGCATCCGCAAGGAGACCATCGCCGCCGAGGATATCCTGCATGACATCGGCGCGCTGTCGATGATGTCGTCGGACTCGCAGGCCATGGGCCGCCTGGGCGAAGTCATCATCCGCACCTGGCAGACCGCCGACAAGATGAAGAAGCAGCGCGGCCGGCTCAAACAGGAGAATGGCGACAACGATAATTTCCGCGCCAAGCGTTACATCGCCAAATATACGATCAACCCCGCGATCGCGCACGGCGTGTCGAAGCACATCGGCTCGATCGAGAAGGGCAAGCTTGCCGATCTCGTGCTGTGGGCGCCGGCCTTCTTCGGCGTCAAACCCGAGATGATCATCAAGGGCGGCTCGATCATCGCGGCGCAGATGGGCGATCCCAACGCCTCGATCCCGACGCCGCAGCCGGTGCATTACCGGCCGATGTTCGGCGCCTTCGGCAAGGCGTTGACCGCCTCGTCGCTGGTGTTCGTATCGAAGGCGGCGGTGCGCGGCGGCCTGCGCAATAAGCTCGGCGTCGAGAAGCAGTTCGTCGCCGTCGAGGGCACGCGCAAGGCGACCAAGAAGAGCATGATCCACAACGACGCGACGCCCGATATCGAGGTCGATCCGGAGACCTACGAGGTGCGCGCCGACGGCGAACTGCTCACCTGCGCGCCGGCCGAGACCTTGCCGATGGCACAGCGCTATTTTCTCTTTTGAGTTCCGTGACGGCGGTCGCTTGGCAGCCGCAATCAGCGGCCCGCCAGGCTCCACATTTCGGAGCCGCAGATCAGGCCGAGGCAACCCTGCACTTCGAGCTGGGTGGCGCTGCGGCGGATCATCTTGCCGCGATAGGACTGCCCGTCGTCGACATTATAGATGTCGCCGGCATAGTTGCCGTCGCTGTCCGGCTGCATCGCAAAGATCGTCAGCCCGAGAACCTTGCGGCCGCGTTTGGTCGGGTCGGGATTGTTGGTGTCGGTCTGCGGCTGTCCCGTCGCGCGGTCGGTCGGGTCGAGCAGCCACGCGATCGTCCCGCACATGGCCGCGCCGCATTTGGCGATGCGGATCTGCGCGTCGCCGTTCTTCGTCAGCCACGTCCCGGTCGGTTCGGCAGCCGACGCCGTCAGGACGTTCACGAAAGTGACGCAAAGCGCGACGGCCGCCGCACGGACGAACGAGATGCTCATGAAGTTCCAATCACCGGACGAATCTGCCGCGCGCATTCCTACTTGCTCACGCGCGCAGGTCAAACATGGAATGAGCGCGATCGCGACAATCGGTCGGGCCTTTGTTGGCGGGCCACATCTCGCCTACGAAACCTGAGGGAACGCAGCTTGGCTGGTATTCGAATGCGTGATTATGTTCCCGTGACGATGTCGACGGGGTGGCGATGAAGCGAGGTACGGCAATCCGCAGTGGCGGTTCGTGGGATGCGAGCACCGCCATCGATAGCGTCGTGCTCGACGCCGGTGACCGTCATCGCCGCCGCATCGCGCTCACAGGAGAGCGCGGAACCGAGTTCCTGCTCGATCTGCCGCACGCGGCCGCGTTGCGCGACGGCGACGGCATCGTGCTCGACGACGGTTCCATCGTGCGGGTCGCCGGACAGCCCGAAGCGCTCATCGAAATTGCCGCGCATACGCCGCTCGAGTCCGTCCGCCTCGCGTGGCATCTCGGCAACCGGCACACCGACGTGCAGATCGTCGGCGACAGGATTCGTATTCGCCGCGACCACGTGCTGGAAGACATGCTGCGCGGTCTCGGGGCGCACGTGACGGCGCTCGAAGCGCCGTTCGATCCGGAAGAGGGCGCGCCGCACGGAACGCATCACGGGCACGCGCATGACTGAGGCGCCGCAAGCTCCCGCGCTCTATCGCTTGATGGCGTGGCTGTCGCCGGCTTATCCGGTCGGCGCATTCTCTTATTCGAGCGGCATCGAATGGGCGGTGGAGCAGGGTGACATTGCCGACGCCGCGAGCCTGAAGGCGTGGCTGTCGGTGATGCTTGCGCAAGGCGGCGGCTATTGCGACGCCGTGCTGTTCGCGCACGCGCATCGCGCCGCTGCGGCCGGCGACGACAAGGCCTTGCGCGATGTCGCCGAACTCGCCGCGGCCTTCGCGCCGACAAAGGAACGTCACCTCGAAACGACGGCGCAAGGCAATGCCTTCATCGAGGCGACACGCGCGGCATGGCCGTGTGCCGCGATTGATCACCTGAAGGCGGGTTGGGACGGGCCGGTGGCCTATCCGGTCGCGGTCGCCGTCTCGGCGGCTGGTCATGGCGTTTCGCTGGAGGCCGCGCTGTCCGCTTATCTTCAGGCCGTCGCCGCCAATTGGGTGTCGGCCGGCGTGCGGCTGGTGCCGCTCGGCCAGACCGACGGCCAGCGCGTCCTCGCCGCACTCGAGCTGGTCGTCGCTGCGACCGCCGAACGCGCACTCAGCGCAACGCTCGACGATCTCGGCTCCTCGGCCTTCCGCGCCGATCTCGCCAGCGCCCGTCACGAGACGCAATACACGCGTCTGTTCCGCTCGTGAGTGTCGCATCTCTTTGCGAAAATCGCTCGTGAACACAGCTGCTTATATTTTCTAAAAAGAATTTATCCCCACTGACCGACGCGGCCTTAAAATGCGTATCGTCCCGCTCATCTGAGGGCGCTTCATGAGGCGTCATAAAGCGGAGCGGGACGCGGCGCTCGCGGGCGGGAGACGAACGCACCTCCCAAGCTCTCGAGCGGCGGCGGATCCCGCCCGGGGGCACTAGGACCCCCTGCGAGGAGCTCGCTGACACCGAGGACCCACACCACTTGCGATGGGCCTCCGTTGAAAGCGCGGCCCGCCGTTGGAAGACGCCGCGATGGCGCGCCGAGAGGCGCCCGTGCTTCGGCGACGAAGCACGGCATTACGAAGAAAACGTCGCGTCGCTTGGCGCGCCGTCGCCCTCATCTATTTGGGGGATCACGAAGGAGGGCTTATCCCGGGCCCAAAACAAAGACAGGGACGGCGGAGCGTTGGCTAACTCAACCGGAAGGAGCGCTTGCACCGCCCGGAGGAATACCCGAAAGGTGAGGCCGGCAAAGGAAGCTTCAGCAATGAAAAATCCCAATGGTCCCTTGCGCGTCGGTGTCGGCGGCCCGGTCGGCTCCGGCAAGACCGCGCTGATGGACGCGCTCTGCAAGGCGCTGCGCGGCAAGTACGAGATCGCGGCGATCACCAACGACATCTACACCAAGTGGGACGCCGAATATCTGGTGCGCTCCGGCGCGCTGGCGCCCGAGCGCATTGCCGGTGTCGAAACCGGTGGCTGTCCGCACACGGCGATCCGCGAGGACGCCTCGATCAACCTCGCCGCGGTCGCCGAGATGCGGCAGAAGTTTCCCGATCTCGATCTGGTGTTGATCGAATCCGGTGGCGACAATCTCGCCGCGACGTTCTCGCCGGAGCTCGCGGACCTGACGATTTACGTGATCGACGTCGCGGCCGGCGACAAGATCCCGTCCAAAGGCGGGCCGGGCATCACGCGCTCGGATCTGCTCGTCATCAACAAGACCGACCTCGCGCCTTATGTCGGCGCTTCGCTCGGGGTGATGGACCGCGACGCCAAGAAGATGCGCGGTCAACGCCCGTTCGTCTTCACCAATATGCGCGAAGGCGAGGGCGTCGATGACATCGCGAACTTCATCGTGAAGAAGGGTGGATTGACGTAATGAGTTCATCTTCCGATCGGCTCCAGGCCGCGCTCGCACGCATCGACGATCCGAAGGGCGAGGGCGCGCGCGCCTGTCTCACGGTCTATCGCGACGAGGCGAAAATGGCCGCCGAGGCCGCCGACGCGCGGGCGAAGGCCGGCATCTCGCTCGGGCCGCTCGATGGCGCCATCGTCTCGATCAAGGATCTGCTCGACGTCAAAGGCGAGATCACCCGTGCGGCCTCCAAGCTCGTCGCGGAGGAAGGCAAGCCCGCCCGCGAGGATGCGCCGACGGTGCGCCGCCTGCGCCGCGCCGGTGCCGTCATCGTCGCCAAGACCAATATGAGCGAATTCGCCTTCTCCGGCGTCGGCACCAATCCGCATTACGGCACGCCGGCCAATCCGGCCGACCGCACGCGCGTGCCCGGCGGTTCGAGCTCGGGCGGCGCCGTGGCGGTCGCCGACGGCATGTGCGAGATCGCCATCGGCTCGGACACCGGCGGCTCGCTGCGCATCCCGGCCGCGCTCTGCGGCATCGTCGGTTTCAAGCCGAGCCGCCAGCGTATCCCGACGGGTGGCGCCTTCCCGTTGTCGTTCTCGCTCGATTCGATCGGGCCGATGGCGAACACCGTCGCCGATTGCGCCAAGGCCGACGCTGTCCTGGCCGGTGAGGACTATGCCGGCATCGATGCCGCGCCGCTCGCCGGCCTGCGCGTCGGCATCGCGCAGGGCCTGCCGCTCGAAGGCCTCGACGACACGGTCGCGAAGACATTTCCGGCCGCGCTCAAACGCCTTGAAGCCGCCGGCGTGCGTCTGTCGGAGGAGAAGCTGCCGCTCATCGACGACATGGTTGCGGTCAATGCCAAAGGCGGGCTGGCGCCGCCCGAAGCCTTGATGATCCATCGCGACCGTCTGGCGCGCCGCGCCGACGCCATCGATCCCAATGTCGCCGCGCGCATCGAGCGTGCCGCCAAGATCGGCGCCGCCGACTATGTCGAGATGCAGCAGGCGCGCATCGCGCTGGTTGCCGCGATGGATGCGCGGCTCGCCGATGTCGATGTGCTGGTGTCGCCGACGACGCCCATCGTCGCGCCGACCATCGCCGAGGTGGAGGATCGCGCCACCTTCGGCCGCAAGAACGCGCTGTTGCTGCGCAACACGTCGATCTGGAATTTCTTCGACTGTTGCGCGATCTCGCTGCCATTGCCGCGCGAGAGCGGTCACAACACTGGCCTGATGCTGATCGTGCGCAACGGCCACGACAAGCGTCTGTTCAGGATCGCCGCCGCGGTGGAGAAGCTGTTCGCGCGCTAACCGTCGAACCCGCGCGCGAGCTCGAGCATCTGCCGGTGGCGCTCGGGGCCGAGTTTCTCGCGCATCGCTTCCTCGTGTTCGGCCGCCAGCACCTTGGCGCGCGCCAGGAGCTTTTCGCCCTCGCGCGTGAGTTCGAGCGCATGCCACCGTCCATCGGCCGACGACGGCAGCCGCACGGTGAGCTTGCGCAACTCGAGCCCGTGCAACATGCGCACCAGCCGTGCCCGCTCGATGCCGAGAGTCTTGGCCAGCTCCGACTGCGACAGACCGGGATTGGCGGCGATCACCACCAGCACCGAAAACTGCGCCGGGCTGACATCGATGCGCGCGAGCCGTCGAATGAAGTCCTGGAAGATCGCGACCTGCAGTCGCCGCACGAAATAGCCGAGACGATCCTTGAGATCGGCGAGTTCGATAACCGGTGCGCTGGCGCGTTGCGCATCCTTTTTGCGCAGCGGCATCGGCGCGTCTTTGGGCCGGTTCGGCGTGCGCTTGCTGACAGCCACAGGTGACCTCTAAATCCACCGCGCCGGGACCAATGGCGCAGCCGCGGCAACAACGGTGTTGACGAAAATTGTTGTCCCCGTCAACAATGTGTTACAGAAACGGGCGTCCGGTCAAAGGGGGAAATGGCCGGGGCTCGCTATTTCCCGCCGGCGTGCCAGTTCGCCTTCAGGCTTGAGAGGGCTGGCTTGAATACGGCATCATGAAAACAACGGCTCTTTGTGCCGCCCCAGGGAGGACATGAGATGAAGCGCAAATCGCATTCGAGCGGCGTTGATCGCCGTACCTTCGCTGCCGGTCTCGGCGCTGCGGGCATCGTCGCCGGCACCGCGCCCTTCAACATCGTCCGCGCGCAAGGCGGACCGCTGAAAGTCGGCGTGCTGCTGCCGCGCTCGGGCTATCAGGCCGGCATCGGCCAGGATTGCCAGCGCGGCGTCGATATTGCCGCGCCTATCCTGAAGGATCTCGGTCTGCCCGATCTGCAGATCATCAATGCCGACACCGAAACCAACGTCGACGTCGCGCGTTCCCGCGCCGAGAAGCTGATCGGCGAGGGCGCGCAGATTCTGGTCGGCGCGTTCGACTCCGGCCAGTCGAGCGCCATCGCCCAGGTCGCCGAGCAGAAGGGCATTCCCTTCATCATCAACATCGCGGCGGCGCCGCCGATCACCGAGCAGGGCTACAAGTTCGTCTTCCGTAACTTCCCGACCGCGCCGATGATCCTGCGCGACGCCTTTGTCGATCAGAAGGAAATCTTTGCGGCCGTCAACGCCTCGCCGAAGACGGCCGTGTTCATGCACGTCAACGACACCTTCGGCACGGCGATGGCCGGCGGCATCAATGCCGTGATGGCGAAAGCCGATATGCCGTACAAGATCGTGCAGACCATCGCGTACGATCCGGCCGCGCGCGACCTGTCGGTCGAAGTCTCGAAGGCCAAGGCGACCGGTGCGGAAGTCGTGCTGATGGTCAGCCGCCTCAACGACGCCATCCTGTTGACCCGCGAGATGGTCAAGCAGCGGTGGTCGCCGATGGCGATCATGAGCATGGGCCCCGGCTGGTACGAAGATCAGTATCTCAAGACCCTGGGCAAGCTGTCCGACGGTCCGCTGAGCTTCGCGCCCTGGTACGACCCGAACAAGAAGCTCTCGAAGCAGCTCGAGGCGGCGCTCGCGAAGTCGTTCGCCGGCGTCAACCTCAACACCAATCACGTCTACACCTTCGAAGCCCTGCTGGTCGCCGCCGATGCCTACAAGCGCGCCGGCTCGACCGATCCGAAGGCGCTCGCCGACGCGGTCCGCACCACCAACATCACCAATAACGCGAGCATCGGTCCCGGCATCAGCTTCGACGCCAAGGGCCAGAACTCCAAGATCATCGGCGGCGGCATCCAGAACCGCGGCGGCAAACTGCTGACCGTTGCGCCGAAGGAAGCGGCCAACGGCAAGGTTGAATGGCCGCTCAAGCCGTACGACAAGCGGGCGTAAGGCAGGCGTACCAACGGCTCAGCACCGAGCCTTCCCCCCCCAGGTGGCCGCGCACGGCGCGGCCCCCGAAGGGAGACGGTTCGGGCGTTGGGTTCCACGCCTGCTGACGAACGGCGAAAATTGGCTAAGGCCGCCGGCCGATCATCCTTGGAGTCGCGTGCTGCGCTCGCTCGCACTTCCGGATGACGGAGAGAGGTTGGGGCGCGCTTTGAGAAGATCGTACTTACCGTCTAGGACTGTTGCGTGCCTTTAGACATCTACCTCAACGTTGCCGTCGCGGGCATCCTGACCGGCCTCGTCTACGGCCTCATGGCGCTCGGCCTCTCGGTCATCTTCGGCGTCGTGCGGGTCGTCAATTTCGCGCATGGCGAGATGATGACCATCGCCATGTACATCGCGGTGACGTTGTTCTCGGCTTTCCATCTCGATCCGCTGGTGATGATGGTGCCGATCGCGATGGCGCTGTTCGCATTCGGCTACGTGCTGCAGAAGGGCCTGATCAATCCCTTCATCACGCGGCCGGAGCACACCCAGTTCCTGCTGCTGGTCGCCGTCGCGATCATCATGGTCAACCTGCTCTTGATTGTGTTCGGGCCGGACGCGAAGAACGTCCAGACCTCCTATGCCTATGACAGCTTTCAGGTCGGCCCGCTGATCGTCGATGCGACCAAGCTCTATGCCGGCATCGCTGCCGTGATCGTCACGGGGCTGCTGTTCTGCTTTTTCCAATATACGCGGATCGGCACGGCGATCCGCGCCTGCGCCGACAATTACACCGGCGCTCTCGTCGTCGGCCTCGACGTCAAGCATCTCTATGCGCTCACCTTCGGCTTGGGCGCCGCCTGCGTCGGCGCGGCGGGCGCCATGCTGGTGCTGATCATCGATGTGACGCCGCCGCTCGGACCGGCCTTCACGTTGCTTGCCTTCGTCATCGTCATCACCGGCGGCCTCGGCTCCATGCCGGGCGCGCTCATCGGTGGCGTGCTTATCGGCTTCACCGAGGCGATGGCGGGTCTGCTGTTCACGCCCTCGGCCAAGAGCATGTTCGCCTTCGCGATCCTCGTCCTGGTGTTGCTGTTCCGCCCGCAGGGCATCATGGGCAAGAGGACGGCATGATCGGGCGGCTTCTCGACGGCGTGCCGGCGCGCGCGCTCATCCTGCTCGGTGTGCTGCTGGTGCTGGCCATCGCCGCACCGCTGTTCGCCAGCGACTACCTGCTCACGGTGCTCATTCTGATCTTCTACTTCGCCTATGTCGGCCAGGCGTGGAACATCATGATGGGCTTTGCCGGCCAGCTATCGCTCGGCCATGCGCTCTATGTCGGTCTCGGTGCCTATACGGCGGCGGCCTTGTTCGTACACTTCGGCATCGGCCCGTGGATCGGACTGCTTGTCGGCGTGCCGATCGCGGTTGTCGCCGGCGCCTTCATCGGCTTTCTGGCCTTCCGCTTTCGCGTCGGCGGCGTCTATTTCGCCATCCTGACCATCGCGGTGGCGGAGTTCGCTCGCGTTGGCTTCGATCATCTCGGTTGGACGGCGGGATCGTCGGGCTTGTTCCTGCCGGTGAAGCAGTATTCCGGCAACGATCTTTGGATGCTGCGCGGTCTGCCGGTGATGTTCTATTATCTGCTGCTCGCCGCGACGGTCGCCGCCTTCATCGCGTGTCGCATGCTGCTCAAGAGCCGCATCGGTTATTTCTGGCTGGCGATCCGCGAGGACGAACAGGCCGCGCGTGCGGCCGGCATCGACACCTTCCGCTACAAGATGATCGCGGTGGTGATCTCGGCCGGCATGACCGCCTTCGCCGGTGTCGTCTATGCCTTCTATTACAACAATCTGTTTCCCGAGCAGGTCTTCCATATCTCGCGCTCGATCGAGATCATCCTGGCGCCGATCGTGGGCGGTGTCGGCACCTTGTTCGGTCCGGTGCTGGGCGCCTTCATCCTGACGGGTCTTGCCGAGCTGCTGACCGGCGCGCTCGCCGTGATCGGCGTCGATATTCCCGGCGCGAAACAAGTCTTCTACGGCATTTGCCTTTTGTTCGTGATCGTGGCGCTGCCCGATGGCGTGTGGCCGTGGCTCGCCCGGCGCCTGAAGCTGACGGAGCGCCGCGAATGACCGCGCTCCTCACCGTCGACAGCATCAGCAAGCGCTTCCGCGGCCTGCTCGCCGTGGACAAACTGTCTTTCGAAGTGCCGGAGGGCCGCATCTATGCGGTCATCGGCCCGAACGGCGCCGGCAAGACGACCTTGTTCAACATGATTGCCGGCGTTTATGCGCCCGACAACGGCACCATCACGTTCGACGGCCAACGCATCGACGGCCTGTCGCCGGACAAGGTCAGCCGGCGCGGCGTCGGCCGTACCTTCCAGATCGTGCGTCCGTTCCCGGCGCTGTCCGTCGAAGACAACGTTATCGTCGGCGCGCTGCAGCGCCGGCATCAGGTCAAGGATGCGCAGGCGCATGCGCGCGACGTGTTGCGCCGCCTCGATCTCTACGACAAGCGCGGCCAGCGCGCCTCGGCGCTGACCTTGCCGGACCGCAAGCGGCTGGAAGTCGCGCGCGCGCTCGCCACCGATCCGAAGCTGCTGCTGCTCGACGAGGTGATGGCGGGTTTGAGGCCCACCGAGACCGATCGGATGGTGTCGATCCTCAAGGAGCTCAACCGCGAGACCGGCATCACCATCCTGCTGATCGAGCACGTCATGCGCGCGGTGATGGCGCTCGCGGCGCGCATCCTGGTGATGCATCACGGCGCGCCGATCGCCGAAGGCCTGCCGGCGGAAGTGGTGCGCGATCCGGCGGTGATCCACTCCTATCTCGGCGCGGAGGATCTGTGATGCTCTCGCGCCGATCCATCCTCCGTTCATTCCCGCGTAAGCGGGAATCCAGTTCTTACCTTTTGGCCTTAAGCGCTGGGTCCCCGCTTCCGCGGGGACGAGCGGGAAAGGCTCTGCGATGCTGAAGATCGAAAACCTCGACGTCTTCCATGGCGACGCGCAGGCGCTCGACGACGTCTCGCTCGACATTCCCGAGCGAGCGATCGTCGCCATCGTCGGCGCCAATGGCGCCGGCAAGACCTCGCTGATCCGCACCATCGCCGGCATGCATCGGCCGGCGCGCGGCAAGATCCTTTATCGTGGCCAGGATATCGCGGGCTGGCCGAGCCATAAGGTCTGCGACCTCGGCATCGGGCAGGTCGCCGAGGGGCGTCAGGTGTTTCCGACCTTGTCGGTCGCCGAGAACCTCGCGATGGGCGCGATGCTGCCGCGCGCCCGTGCGCAGCGCGACCGCAACCTCGACAAGGTCTACGCGATGTTTCCGGTGCTGACCGAGCGCCGCAACCAGGCCGCCGGCACCTTGTCGGGTGGCGAGCAGCAGATGCTCGCCATCGGCCGCTGCCTGATGGGCGCGCCGGATCTGATCATGTTCGACGAGCCCTCGCTCGGCCTGGCGCCGGCGATCGTGCAC
Source organism: Pseudolabrys taiwanensis (assembly GCF_003367395.1). Classification (NCBI taxonomy): domain Bacteria; kingdom Pseudomonadati; phylum Pseudomonadota; class Alphaproteobacteria; order Hyphomicrobiales; family Xanthobacteraceae; genus Pseudolabrys; species Pseudolabrys taiwanensis. Next base: position 5,568,505 of record NZ_CP031417.1, read on the forward strand.
AACGTGCTGAAGATCGTGCAGACCCTGAACGGCGAGGGGATGACCTGCGTGCTGGTCGAGCAGAATGTCGCCGTGTCGCTTAAACTGGCGAGCCACGCTTACGTGCTGGAAAACGGCCGCATCACGCTGTCGGGCTCGGGCGAGGCCCTGCTCGGCGACGATAGGGTGCGGCAGGCCTATTTGGGGCTGTAGGAGCCGCCGAAGCCGCGCTTACGGCGCATCAGGAAGTCGAGGGCGGCGACCCGCGCGCTCAGCGGGCAGTCCGGGAAGCTGGCGCGCAGGAGGCGCAGTGCCTCGGCGTCGCTGGCAGGCGAATACTGCATGACCAGCGCCGCCATATGTTCGGGATCTGACGCGAAAGACGCTGAATACCGGTCGGAGGTGAAGGCGGCGCCCATGTCTCAATTCCTCTGCGATGGTCTCACCGCAGTCTGAAGAGTCCCCGGCACCCTCAGTGTGCTGCGTACGCGTTAGCAAACCGTTAATCAAAACCGACAGCTCTGATCCGGCTCAAGGCAAGTGCTCAATACGCAAAACGGCCGGTGGTTCCCTACCACCGGCCGTCTTTTTGTAGGTGATTCGCCGAATCTGGCGGAAATTACTTGAGCGGCGGGCCGATCTTGACGGTCAGCTTGCCGACCTTCTCGATTTCGCACTCCAGCGTGTCGCCGGCCACCGTGGCCGCGACCCCGGCGGGGGTACCGGTCATGATGATGTCGCCGGCGGCCAGCTCCACGATCTCCGAGAGGTTGGAGATGATTTCCGGCACGTTCCAGATGAGCTGGTTGAGGTCGCCGTCCTGACGGACCTCGCCGTTGCACTTCAGCACGATCTTGCCGCTGGTCAGATAGCCGGTCTCGCTCACCGGCTTGATCGGGCCGCAGGGCGCCGAGAAGTCGAAGGCCTTGCCGACTTCCCACGGACGCTTCAGGTCGCGCGAGGCGATCTGCAGGTCGCGGCGGGTGAGGTCGATACCGACGCAGTAGCCGTAGATCGTGTCATTGGCCTTGGCGACGGGGATGTTGCGGCCGCCGCTCTTGAGGCAGACCACGAGTTCGACTTCGTGGTGCATGTCCTTGGTCAGCGACGGATACGGCACGGTAGCGCCATCGGGCACGACTGCGTCGGCCGGCTTGGCGAAATAGAACGGCGGCAGACGCTCGTCCTGGCCCATCTCGCGGATGTGCTCGACATAGTTGCGGCCGACGCACCAGATGCGGCGGACAGGAAATTGCTTATCCGTCCCGGCGACGGCGATGGCCGCTTGCGGCGGCGGCGTAATGACGTAGCGGCTGGCGTCGGTCATGTGAAATAGGCCATTGTTTTCGTTGATGAAAAGCCCGGTGTGGATGGCCGGGCCGGTAAGGCGCGCTGTGGGTAACAGCCGGATGCAGGGCCGTCAACGGCCTCGCGGACGACGGTGGTCGCGTAGGGTAGAGCAGTAACAAAATACTCTTGTTGGTTGCAATTTACGCTGCGACACTGGTGATCGTGCAGGCTGGTTATCGACGGGTCCGTACGATGTTTACGAGTCTCCTGGCGCCGCAATTGCTCACGCTTTACGCCTTGGTCGGGTCGGCTGGTTACGTGCATTTCCGTGGTCGCGAGAAGCTGCGGCTCGGCCGCCAGATCGTCGATCACTCGACCTTCCTCGCCCCCTACAACGTGTTGATGTACGCCTTCTCCGGCGTGCCCAATAAGCCGGTATTGCCGGTCGAGACGTTTCCCGAGTTGAAGACCATCAGCGACAACTGGGAGGCGATCCGCGAGGAGGCCGTGCGGCTGTTCGACGAGGGCCGGATCCGCGCCGCCACGGCGAACAACGACTGGGGCTTCTACTCGTTCTTCCGCAGCGGCTGGAAGCGCTTCTATCTGAAATGGTACGACGACCCGCTGCCGTCGGCGCAAGCGCTCTGTCCGCGCACCGTCGCGCTGGTGCAGTCGATCCCCTCGATCAAAGGCGCGATGTTCACCGTGCTGCCGGCCGGCGCGAAGCTCGGCGGCCATCGCGATCCTTTCGCCGGATCGTTGCGCTATCACCTCGGCCTGGTGACGCCCAATTCGGAAGACTGCCGCATCTTCGTCGACGGCGTGCAGTGCTCCTATTATGACGGCCAGGGCTTCGTCTTCGACGAGACCTTCATTCACTGGGCCGAAAACAAGACCGACAAGAGCCGCATCATCTTCTTCTGCGATGTCGAGCGGCCGATGAGCAACCGCGTCATGAGCCGCGTTAATCGCTGGGTGAACAAGCACGTCGTGAAGATATCGCAGTCGCCGAACACCGAAGGCGAGAAGGTCGGCGGGCTGAACGTGGCGTTCAGCTATCTCTACGAGCTTCACCACGCCGCGCGGAAGCTGAAGGACTGGAACCGCAGGGTCTACTATGCGCTGAAATACAGCGCGATGGTCGGCGGCTTGGCGCTCATCGTCGTTTCAGCGGTGCGGTGACATAGACCGCTCATTCCCGCGAAAGCGGGAATCCAGCAGGACCTCACAGGATTGAACCCTCGTGCCGGGTCCCCGCTTTCGCGGGGACGAGCGGCAGTAAGCGCTCAGCCCGCCGACGACATGGCGATGACCTGGTCGGCCAATTCCTGGTTCTTGAACTGCAGGCGGTAGAACGAGGTGTAGCGGCCGCCGCGGCGCAACAGGTCGTAGTGCTCGCCCGCTTCGACCACCGCGCCGTTCTCGATCACGTAGATGCAGTCTGCATGCGTCACGGTGTGCAGCCGGTGCGCGATCACGATCGACGTGCGTCCTTCGGTCAGGTGCGTGATCGCGTCCTGTACCTGCCGCTCCGATTCCGAATCCAGCGCCGCCGTCGCCTCGTCGAGCAGGATGATCGACGCATTGCGGATCAAGGCACGGGCGATGGCGATGCGCTGGCGCTGACCGCCAGACAATTGCAAACCGTGCTCGCCGACCGGCGTGTCGTAGCCCTTCGGGAACGACAGGATGAAGTCGTGCGCATAGGCCGCCTTCGCCGCCGCGACGATCTCCTCGTCGGTGGCGTTCTCCTTGCCGAAGGCGATGTTGTCGCGAATGGTGCCGCGGAACAGGAACACGTTCTGCCCGACATAGGCGATGGCGCTGCGCAGCGAGCGGCGCGAGACATCGGCAATGTTCTGCCCGTCGATGGTGATCGTGCCGCTGCCGACTTCGTAGAAGCGCAGCAGCAGATTGAGCGTCGTCGACTTGCCGCCGCCGGACGGGCCGACGAGGGCGGTGACCTTGCCGGCTTCGGCGGTCAACGTCAGGCCGCGCAACACCGGCTCGTCGGGCCGGTAGGCGAATGCGACATTGGAGAACTCGATATTGGCGCGGTCGACCTTGAGCGCGGGCTTCTCGTCCTCGCGCGGCTCCGTCTCCGGCGAGTCGATGACGTCGAACAGCTGGCGCACGTTCACCAACTGGCTGTTGAGCTCGATGTTGAGCCGGGCCAGCCGCTTGGCCGGCTGGGTGGCCAGCAGGAAGGCGGTGATGAACGACACCAGCTCGCCCGGCGTGCCGCCGAGCACAATGGTACGATAGCCGCCGTAAACGAGACCGATTGAAACGGCGATCCCGCCGAGCGCCTCCATGATCGGACTGGAGCGGGTGGCAACGCGCGCGAACTTATTCGATTCGTATTCGACGGCCCGGACATTGGCGTCGAAACGCTTGTGCATCTGATCTTCGAGCGTGAACGCCTTGACGACGGAGATCCCTTGGATCGTCTCCTGCATCGTCTCGAGGATGCGCGTGCCGCCGGTGAATTGCGCCTTGGTGATGGCGCGGATCCGGCGGATCATATTGCGCAGCAACAGCATCGCCGGTGGCACGACGACGAAGATGATGAGCGTCAGCTTCGGGTCTTGCACCGCCATGACCGTGACCAGGCCGACGACCGTGAAGAAATCGCGGCCGAGCGCGGTGACGAGCTGGTTGAGAACCTGATTGGCGGCATTCGCGCCCATGCTGAGACGCGCGGCGAATTCGGACGAGTGCCGGTCCGCATAGAAGCTGATGCGCTCGCTCAAAAGCTTGTCGAAGAGCTTTCGCTGGTTCTCGGCAATGATGCTGTTGCCGATGCGCGCCAGGATCACCTGGTGGCTGTAATCGGTGATCCCCTTGACCAGGAAGATGATCATGGTGACCGCGCCGAGCCAGACGATCGTCTCGAACCGGCGATCGAGATAGGCCTCGTTGACGAAGTCGCTGATGAGGTAGGCGGGCAGCGCCGTGCAGCCCGCGGCGACGGCCATCAAGGTGAAGGCGATCGCGTATTGCGGCCAGCGCGCGAGGCCCTGCTCGAGCAGCAGCCGCCGGACCATGGCATAGGTGCTGTAGCGCTCGTCAGCGTCGGCTGAAGGCATGGGGTCTTTCATCCACCCTCGCTTGGCGGGCTACTTTGGCCACACTTGGACCATTGCCCAAGCCATAGGCATGCTGCGCCGCGGCAAGCACGCAGGTCTCCTTGCCCCCCCGCCGGGAATTTTTCAAGTCTAAAGCCGTATCAAGCCAAACCGCTCAAAATAACGGTGGATGGCCGTGCCCCGTGTCAGCTCGCGGCGCTTTCGCGCTTTCCGGGCAGGCGCTTCTCCCAGGCAAGCGCGTGCGAGACGATCGTGCTGAGATCCTGGAACTGCGGGTGCCAATCGAGCGTCTTGCGGATGCGTTCGACATTCGCGACCAGCGAGGCTGGATCGCCGGGCCGGCGGCCGCCGATCTCGACCGGGAAATCGTGGCCGCAAGCACGCCGCACCGCCTCGATGACTTCCAGCACCGAGGAGCCGCGGCCGTAACCGCAATTGAAGGTCGCGCTGGAGCCGCCCCGGCGCAGATAGCCGAGCGCTGCGGAGTGCGCCTTTGCCAGATCGCTGACATGGATGTAGTCGCGGATGCAGGTGCCGTCGGGCGTCGGGTAGTCCGTGCCGAACACGGTCATCTTCGCGCGCTTGCCGAGCGCGGTCTCGCAGGCGACCTTGATGACGTGCGTTGCGGCAGGTGTCGATTGTCCGGTGCGGCCCTTGGGGTCCGCGCCGGCGACATTGAAGTAGCGCAGCACGACGAAGCGCAGATCGTGCGCCTTCGACGTGTCGTGCAGCATGATCTCCGACATCAGCTTCGATGTGCCGTAGGGCGAGATCGGTACGGTCGGCGAATCCTCGCGCACCGGCGCGTCGGATGCGTTGCCGTAGACGGCTGCGGTGGAAGAGAAGATGAACTTGCCGACGCCGTGCTCGACGGCGGTCTGCAGCAGGTTGCAGGTGTTCATCGTGTTGTTGCGGTAATAGCCGAGCGGATCGCGCACCGAGTCGGGCACGACGATGGAGGCGGCGAAATGGATGATCGCTTCGATCTTGTGCTCGCGCAGCGTCTTGGCGACCAGCTCGCGGTCGCCGGTCGAGCCGGCCACGAAGGGCACGCTGGTCGGCAGCAGAAAGCGGAACCCTGTCGAGAGGTTGTCGAGCACGACGACCTGCTCGCCGGAGTCGACGAGTTCATGCACCATATGGCTGCCGATATAACCGGCACCGCCGGTGACCAGGATCGTCATGTTAACGCCCCCTTGCTAATGTGCGCACACTCTTAGCGGTTTCGCGCGAAAGAGTGGTTAGACTCCAGCGTTAATGTGCGCTGCTCCGCCTGCCATCGTTAATAAATCGTTATGGCGGACTTCGGGCGGTAACGATATATGTCGGTTCCGCGAGCCCTCATGTCCGACGTTCTTTTCATCAAGACATCCTCCCTCGGGGATGTGATCCATCACATGCCCGCCCTGACCGATGCCCGGCGTGCTTTGCCGACGGCTCGTTTCACCTGGCTGGTCGAGGAAGCTTACGCGCCATTGGTCAGACTCCATCCGGCGGTCGACGACGTGGTGAGCGTGGCGTGGCGGCGCTGGCGTAAATCGTGGCTTGCCGGTCCGACACTGTCCGAAATCCGCACGAACATCTGCGCGATGCGCGCCCGTCGGTACGATCTCGTTATCGACACGCAAGGTCTCGCGCGCACCGGCGTGATCGCGCGTCTCGCGCACGGACGCCGTCACGGCTACGATCGCCAGAGCATTCGCGAGCCGCTCGCCTCGATGTTTTACGACGTGCGTCATCGTGTCAGCCGCGAGCTGCACGCCGTCGACCGCAACCGCATCCTCACCGGTCTCGCGCTCGGCTACACGCCGCAGGGCGCGCCGGACTTCGGGCTCGACCGTGCGCGCTTCCGTCAGGCCGGCGCGCGTTACGCCGTATTCCTCCACGCGACGGCCCGTCCGGAGAAGCAGTGGTCGGCGGAAAACTGGATCGCGCTCGGCAAGGCGCTCGCGGGGCAAGGGCTCGACTTCGTGTTGCCCTGGGGCACGGATGAAGAGCGCGTGCGCAGTGAGCAGATCGCGGCGCGGCTCGATCGCGCGCGGGTGCCGCCGCGGGCGCCGCTCGACGATGTTGCGAAACTGATCGCGGGGGCGGATCTTGTCGTCGGCGTGGATACCGGGCTTTTGCATCTCGCCGCGGCATTCGGTGTGCCGCTGGTGGCGATCTTCCTCGGCAGCGAGCCGAAGCTGACCGCGCCGGTCGGCAGCGGACCGCTCAAAGTACTAGGCGCCTATGGCGTGCCGCCATCGGCAGAAGCGGTCGAAGAGGCCGCCATGACGATCATATCCAGAGGGTAGGGCCCCATGAAGGCGACGAGGCTTGAGGCGTTCAGCGACGGCGTGCTCGCGATCATCATCACCATCATGGTGCTGGAGCTGAAGGTCCCGCACGGGGAGGATCTCGCGGCACTGCAGCCTCTGCTACCGGCGTTCCTAAGCTACGTGCTGAGCTTCGTTTATGTCGGCATCTACTGGAACAATCATCATCACATGATGAGCATCTGCCGCCGCGTCACCGGCGGCGTGCTCTGGGCCAATCTGCATCTGTTGTTCTGGCTGTCGCTGTTGCCCTTCGCCACCGGCTGGATGGGCGAAAATCATTTCGACAAGTTGCCGACGGCAATCTACGGCGTCGTGCTGCTGATGGCGGCGATCGCGTATTCGATTCTGACCTGGACGATCATCCGTGAGGAGGGGCGGGATTCGCTGCTGCACAAGGCGGTTGGCCGCGACGTTAAAGGCACGATCTCCGCCTTGGCCTATGCGATCGCCATTCCTCTGGCGTTCTATCTTCCGTCGGTCGCCCAGGCGATCTACGTGTGCGTGGCGTTGACGTGGCTGGTGCCCGACCGCCGTATCGAGCGCGTGCTGCCGCAGAAGTGATCCGTCATCCTGAGGTGGCCGCCGTAGGCGGCCCTCGAAGGATAGCGGACATAAGCTCGCAAGCCGCCATCCTTCGAGGCTCGCTACGCTCGCACCTCGGGATGACGGCTACGCCGCGCCGGCGCGCAGCAAATCGTGCACGTGAATGATGCCGACCGGGCAGCCGTCTTCCACCGCGAACAGGGCCGTCACCTTGGTGGAGTTGAGCAGCTCCAGCGTCTCGCTGATGAGCTGATCCGGATGCACGCTCTTCGGCTTGTGCGTCATCACGTCGTCGACCTTGGCGTCCAGCAGGTCGTTGCGCATGTGCCGGCGCAAGTCGCCGTCGGTGATGATGCCGACCAGTTTGCCGGCGGCGTCGGTGATGCCGACGCAGCCGAGGCCCTTGGTGGTCATGACGATGATGGCGTTCGACATGCGCGTGCCGAGCGGCGCCAGCGGCACGGCGTCGCCCGCATGCATGAAGTCGCGCACGGTCTTGAGCAGCGCGCCGAGCTTGCCGCCCGGATGCAAGAGACCGAAGTCGACGGCGGTGAAGCCGTGGCTCTCGAGCAGCGCGATGGCGAGCGCGTCGCCGAGCGCGAGCTGCATCAGCGCCGAGGTGGTCGGCGCCAGATTGTGCGGACAGGCTTCGCGCGCTTGCGGCAGCGACAGCACGACATCGGCGTTCTTGGCCAAGGTGCTTTCCGCATTGGCCGTCATCGCGATCAGCGCGATGTTGTGGCGCCGCGAATAGTCGGTGATGTTCTTCAGTTCGGCGGTCTCGCCCGACCAGGACAGCGCGATGATCACATCATTGGCGCCGACCATGCCGAGATCGCCGTGGCCGGCTTCCGCCGGATGCACGAAGAAGGCCGGCGTGCCGGTCGAGGCGAGCGTCGACGCGATCTTGCGGCCGACATGGCCGGATTTGCCCATACCGGTGACGATCACGCGGCCCTGCGCCGAACGGATCAGTTCGACAGCCGCCGCAAACGGGGCGCCGAGACCGTTCCGTAACGCCGACGTCAACGCATCGATGCCACTGCCTTCTGCTTCCAGCGTCCGCAAAGCGGACTCGATCGCGGCATCGGCGCGTTCGTGGCTGGTGTCGGCGGGCTTCAGTTTTCCCATACCCATTACAGTTCCAATCGACTTGAGACGCTTGATAGCACGCTTGGCGCATCGCGTCAGGTTTGGCCCGCGGGCCTGTTAATTCTTCCGGCTACCTGGCTTGCGTGAGCGTTTGGCGCACGGCGGCGAGCACCGTATCGACCGCGACATCCGCGGTGCGGCGATGGCTGACCGCGTCGTTGCCTTCGAGCCGCGCGCGTTGGCGTGCGAGTTGGTCGCCCGGCGGCTCCAGGATGGCGGACACCGGGTTGAGCGGTTTCCAGTGCCACGGGCTGGTCGGCCCGAAGATCGCCACGGTCGGCGTGCCAATCGCCGCGGATACGTGCATCAGGCCGGAATCGTTGGTGACGGAGACGTCGGCGGCGGCGAGGGCGAGGATGGCATTGCGCAGATCGTTGCTGGTGAGGTCGCGCACGCGGGGACCGCCGGCCGTCGCGATCGCTTGCGCGATGGCGGTCTCGCCGGGGCCGCCCAGCACCCAGACCGAGCCGCCGTCCTCGGCGAGCGCTTTGGCCAGCGCGGCATAGTGCTCGGGCGGCCAGGCTTTGCCGGCGCCCACGGCCCCGGGGGAGAGCGTGACGATGGGCCGGGCCGCGCCGGCGAGGCCCCGGGCCGTCAGCCAGGCCTGGAGCTCGTCCGCCGGGACTTTCAGCTCCGGCAGGGGCCAGTCCGGCGGCAAAGCGGCGCCCTTCGGTAGGGCCAGCGCGCCCATCTGGTCGATCATGCGCGGCAGCTTCTTCTCGCCCTGCCGCAGGTCGTTCAGGAGGCCGATGCGGACCTCGCCCCAGAAACCGGTGCGCCGCGCAACGCCGGCCAGGAAGGGAGCCAGCGCCGCTTTCCACTTGCGCGACATCACCAGGGCCTGGCCGTAGCCGCCCTGGCGCAGCCGCCGGGCGAGGTCGAGCTGGAGCTTGAGGCCGAGCCGGCGCCGCGGCAGGTCGGCGACGATCGCGCGCCGCACGCCCGGCATGTAATCGGCCAGGGGCGCGCACAGGCTGCTGGCGACGATATCCACAGGCCGGGCGGGGTTCTGCGCTTTCAGCAGGCGCACCACCGAATGGCAGCGGACGAAATCGCCGATCCAGACGAACGGGACGATCAGGACCGGCCGCTCGGCCGTGGTTGAATTCTGGTTCATTCCTTGGAGGGGCTCGCCCGGCCGGCGCCTCTGCGGACCGGCGCCCAGCGGTTAGCCCGCGTCGGGCGGGGCTGTCCAGCCGCATTTTTTGACCATATCCAACGCCAAATGCGGCCGGCTGGCCCCGATCATTTGCGCGGGCGGACGGACTGAGGCAAAGGAGGCCGTCCTCTCAAGGGTCGGGCAGGGACTTCCATGTATTTGGTCACCGGCGGGGCCGGGTTCATCGGTTCGAACGTGGTCGCCAGCCTCAACGAGAGCGGGTCGGCCGACGTTGTTGTGAACGATCTCCTTGGCGTCGGTGATGTAAAATGGCGCAACCTCGCCAAGCATCGGATCGCCGATTTCGTGCCGCCCGCCGATCTGATGCGCTGGCTCGAAGGGCGCAAGCTCGACGCCGTCATTCATCTCGGCGCCATCTCCGATACCACCGCCACCGACGGCGATCTGGTGATGGAGAGCAATTTCAAGCTCTCGCTGCGCCTGCTCGATTGGTGCACCACGACGCGCACGCCGTTCGTCTATGCCTCGTCGGCGGCGACCTATGGCGACGGCGATCAAGGCTTCGAGGACGATTGGTCGCCCGAGGCCCTGCAGAAGCTGCGGCCGATGAACCTCTACGGCTGGAGCAAGCACCTGTTCGATAAGGTCGTGGTCGACCGTTACGTTAGGAACGACAACCTGCCGCCGCACTGGGCCGGCCTTAAATTCTTCAACGTCTACGGCCCGAACGAGTACCATAAGGGCGGCATGGCAAGCGTGCTCGCCAAGGTGTTCGACGGCGCCAAGGCCGGCCAGCCGGTCAAACTGTTCAAGTCGCACAAGGACGGCATCGCCGACGGCGACCAGCGCCGCGATTTCATCTATGTCGAAGACGCGGTGGCCGTGCTGCGCTGGCTTACCGACACGACCTCGGTCAACGGCATCTTCAACGTCGGCACCGGCAAGGCGGAAAGCTTCCGCGACATGATCACCGCGATGTTCAAGGCGCTCGGCCGCGCGCCGAACATCGAGTATGTCGATATGCCCGACTCCATTCGCGGCCAGTATCAGTATTTCACGCAGAGCTCGGTCGAGAACCTGCGCCGCGCCGGGTACAATGCGTCGTTCACGCCGCTCGAGACCGCCGTCGCGCGCTACGTCACCGGCTATCTCGATCAGAAAGACCGTTTCCGTTAAAAATGTCCCGTCAATTGTGCGTACCCCTGTCTCCGTTCGTCCCCGCGAAAGCGGCGACCCAGGGGCCATTTATGCAGACGCGAGTAATTGTGGCTCTGGATTCCCGCTTGCGCGGGAATGAACGGTGGATGGGCTAATGTACGATTTCGATAAGCATCTTTCCGACCTGGCCGACCAGACGGTGCTCTGCATCGGCGACCTGATGCTCGACGAGTTCGTCTATGGCGAAGTCTCGCGCATCTCGCCGGAAGCGCCGACTCCGGTGATCGCGTGCAAGCGCTCGGAGCTCATGGTCGGCGGCGCCGGCAATGTCGCGCGCAACCTCGTCTCACTCGGCACACGCTGCATCTTTGTCGGGGTCGTCGGCAATGACGAGGCCGGGCGCGCGCTCACCGAGGCGCTGACCGAGCATCCGTTGATCGAATTCGAGCTTGTGGTCGACGCCGCGCGCACGACCACCCGCAAGGTGCGTTTCGTCTCCGAGCACCATTCGACGCATCTGTTGCGTGCGGATTGGGAGAGCGCCGGCCCGATCGACACGGCGGCAGAGGATGCATTGATCGGTCACGCAATTGCCGCGCTGCCGCGCGCGGGCGCGGTGGTGTTGTCCGACTATGCCAAGGGCGCGCTGACGCCGCGCGTCATCCGCGCCGTGATCGATGCCGCGAACATCGCCGGCAAGCCCGTGGTGGTCGATCCCAAGGGCCGCGACTACAGCATCTATCGCGGCGCCACCATTATTACGCCGAACCGGCAGGAACTGGCGGAGGCGACCCACAGCCCGGCCAAGACCGATGACGAGATCGCGATCGCTGCGGACGAACTGCGCGACGCCCTCGAAGCCGAAGCCGTCCTGGTGACGCGCAGCGAAGACGGCATGACCCTGGTCAATGACGGCGCGCCGGTGCACATCCCTGCCTATCCGGTGCGCGTCCGCGACGTCTCCGGTGCCGGCGATACGGTGGTCGCGGTCGTCTCGGCGATGTTGGCCATGGAAGCCGATTTCGAGGCGGCGATGCGGGCAGCGAACGCAGCGGCCTCGGTGGTCGTCGGCAAGCGCGGCACTGCCACTTTGAGCGTCGCCGAACTGCGCGCGCGCATCCTGCCGGCGGCCTCGCTCGCGCCGGAAGAGAAGATCGTGTTCGACTGGGCCGATCTCGACCGGCATCTCGATCCGTGGCGCCGCAGCGGCCTGCGCATCGGCTTCACCAATGGCTGCTTCGATCTGCTCCATCCGGGCCATGTGCGCCTGTTGGCCGCTGCGCGCGCCGCCTGCGACCGCCTCGTGCTCGGCCTCAACAGCGACGCGTCGGTGACGCGCCTGAAGGGCGAGGGGCGCCCGGTGCAGCCGGCGCAGGCGCGCGCGGAGGTATTGGCCGCGCTGGAGGCGGTCGATCTGGTCGTCGTGTTCGATCAGGACACACCGCTCGATTTGATCGCGCAGGTGAAGCCGACGGTGTTGGTGAAGGGCGGCGACTACACCCGCGAGACCGTGGTCGGCCACGAACTCGTCGAGGCGCTCGGCGGCGAGGTGATCCTGGTCGACCTCGTGCCGGGGCATTCGACGACGTCGATCGTCCAGCGCTCGCGTAATTCCAATACAGTTTAGATTTGATTCGCTATTCCGGCGTCGATGGGCGGCCGAGCGTATGCCTGGGCCTTATCTGCACAGTTGTTCCGACGAAGGCACGCTGAAGGCCGCCGGCGGTAGGCCGGCACGAAGGCGGCGCATCATTTCCAGATAAGCCGCTTCGATATTGCGTGTGAATCGAGCCGTGTCGAATAGGGCCGTTGTGTCCCGATTCGCCTTAAGCTTTGTCCGCAAGTCCGCCAGCATAGCGGGATTTAGTGCAAGTTTCAGCGCTAATGCTTCGTAGTCAGCTGGCGACGTGGTCACTAATTCGGGCAGGCCGACTGCATGCAAGAGGCTCGTCGCGACACGGCCCGGAAAAGTATTGCCAATGCAAGTGAGCACAGGAAGGCCTGACCATAGGGCGTCAGCTGCCGTTGTGTGCGCGTTATAGGGCCAGGTGTCCAGAAACAGGTCTGCCATCCGTTGTCGGGCGAGATGATGGGCAATTTGTTGTACCCGGTCTGCGAAGATTAGGCGACTGGAGGAGATGCCGCGCCGCTCTGCCTCGGTTCGGAGATTGTTTGCCGCTATTCCATTGACCCCGCCCAGCCACAGAACGCTATTATCGATCGTGCGTAGGAGGCGCATCCATATGTCGAAGACGTTGGGAGTAATTTTGAAAGTATTGTTGAAACAACAAAACACAAATGCCGAGTCCGGCAAGCCGCACTCAGATCGTGTGTGAGGGTATGCTGCTATTGGCCGTTTGTTGTCGGTCGGTAAGTAGCTATCCGGCAGCCATACGACCTCCTCGCTATACGCCCCGAATTGCTGCTCGGGAATGACGGTGTGGTCGGCGAGAATATAGTCATGGCTCGGCCCGCAAGTGCCGGGGTATCCGAGATAGTTGACCAGGATTGGTGCGGGGCGACGCTTGAGTACGTGTGGCCTTGCCCCGCTCGTGAGGCCATTGAGGTCTACTGCTATATCGATTTCCAATTTATGTAACAGTTCGGCTGCTTCAGCGTCGCTTTTGTCGCGCGCATCGATGAAGTGTTCGAATGAGCGTTTTAGGCGCCTTTGCATAGGAGAGTTGGAGTTTGGTCCAAATGAGATTGCTGTAGTCTCAAATAGATTCAGATCATGATGTTCGAAGACTCCTGCAGTCAAATACGCGACTGGATGCTCATGAAAATCGGAAGATAAATAGGCGAGGCGAATACGATCGTGGCGATAACGCTCGCCATTCCAGACGGGCTTAAAGACAGGGTCGTCCGCCTGCCACGCGTGCACGCATTGCAATTGATCGTCGGACGAAGTTGCTAAGCTGGCGCAGACAAAAGGTGTGCAGGTGGTGCTTCCATTTCGTATCTGAGCGATAACTGCCGCCGCATTCTGGTCCAATTGCGACCAATCGCATACAAGCATCTTGGTGTGCAGGCGGTGACCGGCAAGACTGCGCAGTTTGGGTCTCGATCTGAAGGCGATTTCGTAGTCACGTAAGGCTTCCTCGTAGTGCTTGTTCTCACTGAGGATATCTGCCCGCACAGCAAGGGCCTCAGCGTAATCCGGCATCAAGGCGAGTGCGCGATCGCAGCATGCGAGAGCTTCAGCGCTACGCTTTAGCGCAACGAGGGTCATCGCATAGCTTGTCAAGGTTTCGTGAGCCCTTGGGGCGGCTTTCAATGCATCTTCAAAGGCGTCGAGTGCGTGGGAGAGCCGACCAAGCTTGGCGAGGGCGTTACCCTTATTGTGCAAGGCGCCGGGGTGTCCGGGCGCCATCGACAGAGCCTTATCACAGTCGATGAGGGCATCCTCGAAGCGGCGTAATTCGGTTAATGTTGCGGCTCTGTTAATTAGAATGTCGGCAGCGCCCGGATTCAGCGCAAGTGCGTGCGTGAAGTGCTCGATAGCCTCGCTCGGCCTGCCAAGCGCTTTCAAGATCGTCGCATAATTGTAGAGGCTAGCATCAGAAGGCGGCGCGAGGTTGATCACCTTGCGCAAATAGATCTCCGCCTCTTCAAACCTGCCGAGCTGACTCAGGACGACACTGTAGAGATTTAGGCCCGGAATGCTCCGAGGTTCGAGGCGCAGGAGCTTTTGAAATTGGCGTTCGGCGTCCGCCAGATTGCCAGTCTGAAGTGATACAAGACCCTGACGTAACAGGTCGCTCGCCGCCATGCTCATACCTGGAACTTGTGACTGGCCGAAAATGCCTATAGCCTGTGCTAGAATCAAGGGCCCCGTTCGACGGCTGAAGATTGAACGACGAGGCGGAGCGCAGCGTAGTTTAGTCTCTTTTAGAAATGGCTCTCAATTGAGCGTTGGTATGTTCGCTTCGCCGTTTTTAGAATGTCAAATAGCTATTTTCTCCGGATCACCTTCGCCGGCGGCGGCTGCCAGCCTTGCGTCTCCTCATAGCGCTTGGCGTAGCGATAGAACGTGCCCTCGAAATTGCCGAAGGCGATGACGAAGCCGGCCCAGCCGTCGAGGAAGCCGCGCTTGAAGATGTAGTGCTTGATGAACGACCATAGGCCGTGCCCGAAGGCGCTGGCCATCGTCACGCGCTTGCCCTCGAGCTTGGGCACCCCGAGCGAGGAATAGCGGTTCATCTTCTTGATGACCTCTTCCAGATTGCGGAAGGGGAATTGCCAGACGGCGTTTTTCAGAACGCCGAGCGGTTTGCCGGAGAGGTTCTCGTAGCCCTCGTGCACCGGCTCGAGCGTGTAGCGCATGGCGCCCTTCTTGAAGAGCTGCGGCTGGCGGAAGTTCGGATACCAGCCCGAGCCCTTGATCCAGCGGCCCATCATGTAGCTGCGGCGCGGCACCAGATAGACGTCGTGCGCCGCATGGCCATTGATGAGCGCAAGGATTTCGTCGCGAACCTCCTCGGTGCAGCGCTCGTCCGAATCCAGGCTGAAGATCCATTCGTGCGTACAGGCCTCCAGCGCCTTGTTGCGCAGGTCGCCGAAGCCCTTGAACTCGACCTGCACCACGCGCGCGCCGAGCGCGGTGGCGAGTTCGGCCGTGCGGTCGGTGCTGAAGGAATCGACCACCACCACCTCGTCGGCCCACAGCACGGTGGACACGGCGGCCTCGATCTTTTCGGCTTCGTTGTAGCTGAGGATGTAGGCGGTGATCTTTGGCATCGGCGTCGGGGGGCGTGAGGAGAGGCGTTTTGCGGCGGCACCATACCCCGCGTGCCGCGCGCGCCCTAGGGGTTTGTCCGCTTCGGCGACTTCGGCTAAGCCTCTTTCCCGACTGAAGAAAGCAGGGGCCCGTGGCCGAGCTGATTTCCGTGATCGTCACCACCTACAACCGCGAGGACGCGCTCGCGGCGGTGCTGCGCTCGCTCGCGCGGCAGACCGATCCGGATTTCGAGGTGCTGGTCGCCGACGACGGCTCCGGGCCGGCGACTGCGGCGCTGGTCGAGGCCTGGAAAGCCAAGGCCGGCCACCGCGTCGAACATGTCTGGCACGAGGACAAAGGCTTCCGCGCCGCCGAGATCCGCAACCGCGCCATCCTGGCCGCGCGTGGCCGCTACTGCGTGTTTCTCGACGGCGATTGCATCGTTCGGCCCGATTTCATCGCTACCCATCGCCAACTCGCCGAACGCGGCTGGTTCGTCACCGGCAACCGGGTGCTGCTGTCGCCGGCGCTCACCGAAAAGGTGCTGCGTGCGGACGACGCGCCGGAGGGCTGGCCGCTTGGCCGCTGGCTCGCCGAGCGCTTCCGCGGCGGCGTCAACCGGCTGTCGGCACTGTTTCATTTGCCCCTCGGGCCGTTGCGCCGCCTGCGGCGCAACGCATGGCGGGGGGCGCGTTCGTGCAACATGGGCATCTGGCGCGCCGACCTCGACAAGATCGACGGCTTCGATGCCGACTACAGCGGCTGGGGCAAAGAGGACTCGGACCTGATCGTGCGCCTCCTGCATGCCGGGGTGCAACGGAAGGACGGCACCTTCGCAACGGGCGTCATCCATCTCTGGCACAAGGAGGCCGATCGCGACCGGCTTTCCGTCAACGAGCAGAAGCTCTCCGACATCATCTCGAGCGATGACGTGCGCGCCAAGCGCGGCCTGTCGGCGTTGGTGCCGGCAAAGCGGATGGTGGAGTAGGCGATGGCGAGCGTGTCCCTGTCCCGCCGGTTCGAACCGGCCAAGCTGATGCGGCTGGCCGACGGCCTCGCGGTCGCGACGGCGATTTCCGTGCCGTGGTCGACCTCCGCCACGCTGATCCTGATGGCACTGTGGCTGATCGCGCTGATCCCCACGCTGAGCTGGGCGGAGGTGCGGCGCGAATTGCTCACGCCGGCCGGCGGCCTGCCGGTGCTGCTGGTCGTGCTCGGTGTCGCGGGCATGTTGTGGGCCGACGTGTCGCTCCACGAGCGCTGGAAGGGGCTCGACTCCTTCCTCAAGCTGCTCGTCATCCCGCTGTTGTTCATTCAGTTCCGCCGCAGCGACAATGCGGAGCGCGTGCTCGGCGGCTTCGCCTTGTCCTGTGTGGTGCTGCTCGTCGCTTCATACGTGATGGTGCTGTGGCCGCATCCGGTGCGGCTGTTCTCGAACGACTTCGGCGTGCCGGTGAAGAGCGGACCGAGCCAGAGCGGCGAATTCGTCACCTGCATCTTCGGCTTCACGTACCTTGCTTATGATGCCGTCGTGCGTCGGCAATGGCGGTGGATGTTCGCGCTCGCATTCGTCATGCTGGCGATGCTCGCCAACATTCTATTCGTGGCGACGAGCCGCACGGCGCTCCTCATCATTTTCGTGTTGCTGGCGCTGTTCGCGCTGAAGCAATTGCGGTGGCGCGACACGCTCATCCTGTTCGCGGCCACGGCCGCGCTGCTGGTCGTCGCCTGGTTCTCCTCGCCTTACCTGCGCGAGCGCACGACGCAGGCCTGGACCGATTACCAGAGCTACGTCGCGAGCGACGCGCGCAACTCGTCCGGCGAGCGGATCGAGTTCGCCAAACGCTCGATCGCGTTCATCAAGGAGGCGCCGTTCATCGGCCACGGCACCGGCACGATCCCGTCGCTGTTCGCCAAGGCGACGGCGGGGCAGGACGGCGCCATGGGGTCGATGACGACCAACCCGCACAATCAGACCTTCGCGGTGGCCATTCAGCTCGGCTTGCTTGGCGCCCTGGTGCTGTGGGCGATGTGGCTGGCGCATCTGTGGCTGTTCCGCAGCGGTGGTTTGATCGAATGGATCGGACTCGTGCTGGTGGTGCAGAACATCGTCGGCTCGCTACTCAACTCGCATCTGTTCGATTTCCTGCAGGGGTGGATCTACGTGATCGGCGTCGGGGTCGCGGGCGGCGCGGCCTTGAAACGTCGCGCGGCGGACACGCAACGGACGCCATGACCGGCCGCATCGAGATCGGCGAGCGGCCGCGCATTCTGGTCATCGCGTTGCGCCGCCTGGGCGACGTGCTGCTGACGACGCCGCTGATCCGCAGCCTGCGGCGGGCCTGGCCGCAGGCGCGGATCGAGGCCTTGGTCTTCGCCGACACCGCGGGAATTCTCGCCGGCAACCCGGATGTCGACGCCGTGCTGACGATGCCGTCGCGGCCGTCCGTCCCGCAAAGTCTGGCCCTCGGGGCCCGGTTGCTCCGCCGCTACGACCTTGCCATATCGACGCAGAGCGGGGACCGTCCGACTGGCTTTGCCGTAGCCGCCGGGCGCGCGACGCTGGCGCCGGTCGAGCAGCGCCTCTCGGGGATCCTCAAGCGTGCCCTCCTGACGCGCAGCGTGCCGGTCCAGCGCGGCCTGCACCGGGTCGAGGAGATGCTGCGGCTGGCCGATGCGCTCGGCATCGCGCGGGTGGCCGAACTGGTGCCGCCCAAGCCCGAACCGTTCGAGGGGGCGCCGGCGGGGGGCTATGCGGTGATCCATGCCGCACCGATGTTCCGCTACAAGCAGTGGACCAAAGAGGGCTGGCGAGCGCTGGCCGGCAAGCTCGCGGCGGACGGTCTGACGGTCGTCGCCACCGGCGGCCCGGCCGAAGACGAGCGGCGCTATCTGGACGATCTCTGGGCCGGAGCGCCGGTCACCCGGTTCGACGGCCGGCTCTCATGGGCGCAACTCACGGGCCTGCTCGCGGGCGCGAAGGTATTCATCGGTCCCGACACTTCGGTGACGCATCTTGCCGCGGCGACTGGGTGCCCGACCGTGGCCCTCTTTGGGCCGACCGATCCGCGCCTGTGGGCGCCGTGGCCGGCCGGCGGGCTCGAAAGCCCCTTCGAAGCGGCCGGAACGATCCAGCAGCGCGGCAACGTGTTCCTGGTGCAGCACGCGTTCCCGTGCACGCCCTGCCAGCTCGAAGGCTGCGAGCGGCGGCTCACGAGCTACAGCGCGTGTTTGGATGCGCTGGGCGTGGAGCGGGTGGCCGAGGCGGTTATGAGGGCGCTGATTGCGCGGCGATGAGGGCTAGGTTTTCGCGCGCTCGAAACGCAGCAGCGTCAGGCCGACCAGAACGCAGCCCAAGATGATCGCGCCGACGTGCAGCGCAAGCGACGTATTCACCAAGGTTGCCGCGGCCAGCAAAGCCAGCGCGACGTTGAGCCAGAATACGCGGCTTACGATCGCCATGACGGTCATGCCGCCGTCGAGCGCGTGCTGATAGAAATGGTCGCGGTGCGCCTGCGTGAGTTGGGCCCCCGTCGCGGCGCGGCGGGCGAGTGTGATGGTCGCGTCCGCCGCGTAGTAAAGCGGCAAGAGGATCGCCGCGGCGAGATGGTCCTGCGCGAGAAGGATCAGCAGCCAGGCGAGCAAGAGGCCGATAGGCAGGCTACCGACATCGCCCAGAAACAGCCTGGCGACGGGCATGTTGAAGGGCGCAAAGCCGAGCATGGCACCGCACAGCGCCAGCGCGACGAGCGTTGCCGCTGCCGGTAGTGCGCCGAAGAAGCCGAAGAGCGCGAGCGCCATGGCGACCGGCACGACCTCGGCGACGGTCATCCAGTCGATGCCATCCATGAAATTGGTGAGATTGACGAGCCAAAGGCTGCCCACGAACAGCGCGGCGCGTTCCAGCCACCACGGCAATGCGGGAACGATGTGCAGGTCGGCAGGCAGGGCATACAGCATGGCGAGCACCGCCGCCGACTGGATGATGAGCCGCGACAGCGGCGTGAGAGGACGAATGTCGTCTGCCGCGCCGGTGACGGCGAGCACGATGGTTGCGATGCAGATGACGACCAGCGAAGGGTCCGGCGCTCCCGGCGCCACGAGGGTAAAGATGCTTGTCGCCAGGACGACCGATGCGATCACCGCGATGCCGCCGCCTTGTGGCGTGGGCACCTTGTGTGAGGAGCGCGCGTTAGGGCGGGCGAGGGCGTAGCGAACCAGGATAGGACGGAGAGCGACGATAAGTGCTGCGGACATCGCCGCGCCGACGACGGAAACCAATGCAAGTTGGGGGTAAGTGAGGATCATCGTCTGGCACGTGTCGTAATCGGTATAAGCCTAAAATAGGTATTCAATGCTGCTTCGACTTTTCGGGTTTGTCCGCCAAATGCAACCCGATACCTTCGCGGCGGTTTGACCTTGATTGGTCGAGCGGGTCTATGATGCTTTTGCGACATTGGGTGAGAAAGCGACGGTCCGGCGACGCGGCCCCCGGAGGGTTAGTGGCGACCAAATCCGCCTTAACATCTCTCAGAAATCGCAAAACGCCGCCAAATACAACTCGGCACGCGGTATCGCGTGTGCTAATAGCGCTTGCCGGGCGGGGCAGACACGGGAGCCTAATTTTAAGGCACCACGGGGCGCTTATACTCCGCCATGCCAATAGTGTCGAAGACTAAGGGGCTATGTTGATGACGCACGCCGCTACGTTCCTGCAGGAAGTATCCCAGATTGCCGACCAGCTTGTGCCCGACGAAATTGAGGCACTGTGCAACGAACTGGTGCAATTGCGGGAACAGGAAGGGCGCCTGTTTATCCTTGGCGTCGGCGGTAGCGCGGGAAACTGCGGTCACGCCGTTAATGACTTTCGTAAATTGTGCGGCATCGAAGCCTATGCGCCGACGGACAACGTCTCCGAATTGACTGCGCGCACAAACGATGAAGGCTGGCCGACCGTTTTCTCCGAATGGCTCAAAGTCAGTCGTGCCAACGCCAAAGATGCGGTTCTCATTTTCTCGGTCGGTGGCGGCAATCTGGAAAAAAATGTCAGCCCCAACATTGTCAGCGCCATCCAGGAGGCGAAGGCGCGTGGACTTAAAGTTTTGGGGATCGTCGGACGCGACGGCGGTTATACAAAGAAGGCCGGGGACGTCGTCGTCGTTATTCCGACCGTCGCAGAGTCGCGCGTGACACCGCACGCTGAAGCCTTTCAGGGCGTCGTCTGGCATTGCCTCGTATCGCATCCGAAGCTGCAGAAGATGGCTACTAAATGGTGAGGCGGGCTGTCTTCCTAGACCGCGACGGCGTGATCAATGCCAACGTCGAGCGCGACGGCAGGCCTGTCGCGCCGCGGCGGATGGAGGATTTTCGTCTGCTGCCTGGCGTCACTGAGGCGGTACAGCGTCTGAAGGACGCCGGATTTCTGATTGTTGTCGTTACGAACCAGCCCGATGTGCGGACCGGGCACATCAGTGCGGAAACGATAAAGGCAATGCATGCGGAACTCCGCAACCAAATGCCGCTAGATGACATTAAAGCATGCTTCCATGTTGATGCTGACAATTGCCTTTGCCGGAAGCCGCGGCCTGGGATGATCCTCGATGCCGCGCGGGAATTCGATATCGACCTTCCCAAGAGTTATGTCGTCGGGGACCGCTGGCGCGACATCGAATCGGGAAGAAATGCCGGGTGTTTGACGATTCTCGTCGATTGCGGCTATGAGCAGGACGGTCCATTGCGCCCCACCGCGACCGTGCGATCGCTTGTGGAGGCCGCTGCCGTGATCATTGATGGCAGGTCAGATAACCAAGCTGCTGAAGGAATAGGGACATGAACGCGCCGAGCGTCGAGCAACTGAAGATCAAGATCTATGCGGATGGGGCCGATCTCAAGGCCATGCGCACGGCCGCTTCAAATCCCCTGATCAAGGGTTTCACGACGAACCCAACGCTGATGCGTCAAGCGGGCATCAACGACTACAAGGCATTTGCACTCGAGGTTCTTAAGGCCATTCCCGATCGGCCGATCTCGTTTGAGGTCTTTGCCGACGATTTTCCGACCATGGAAGATCAAGCTCGTGAGATCGCGTCTTGGGGCGACAACGTTTATGTCAAGATTCCCGTGAGCAATACAAAAGGTGAATTCGCTGGTCCGCTTCTAGCCACGCTCGCGCATGCGGGAATTAAACTCAATGTCACTGCCATCATGACGTTGGATCAGGTTTCGCGTGTCGGCGCTGCGTTGTCCGCCGATGTCCCAGCGGTCGTGTCGGTGTTCGCCGGCCGTATCGCGGACACCGGTCGGGATCCAGTTCCGCATATGGCGGAGTCGCTTCATCGGCTCGCGGGCCTGCCAAAGGCAGAGCTTTTGTGGGCGAGTCCCCGCGAGGTTCTGAACATCTTCCAGGCGGATCAAATTGGATGTCACATTATTACAGTGACGGGCGATCACCTGAAGAAGTTGTCGCTAGTCGCTAAAGATCTCGACGAGTATTCGAGAGAGACCGTAACGATGTTCCACAATGATGCGGTCTCGGCGGGGTTCAATATTCCGCTTGCGGCCAAACGCGCAGCCTCATAATAAATGCTCAACTGCTGAGAGATCGTGGCAGGGCGCCTCGATGGGGGTGGTCGCCGAGCAGCGTTTCTGGGGGATCAAGGTCGTATGGCTTCCAAATTCAAGAACGTTCTCGTCACCGGCGGTGCGGGTTATGTCGGTCACGTGTTGACGCCGCGCCTGCTTGCGGCGGGTTATAATGTCACCGTCTATGACTCTCTTTTCTTTGGTTGCCGCCTGCCAAACGACCCCAAGCTGCGCGTCATCAAAGGAGATATTCGCGATACGGCGAAGATCGCCGAAGCGATGAAAGGGCAGGACGCGGTCCTGCACCTCGCTTGCATCTCCAACGACGCGAGCTTCGAACTTGATGAGAATTTGTCGAAGACCATCAACTTCGATTGCTTTGAGTCGATCGTCGTGGCGGCGAAGAGCGCAGGCGTGAATCGCTTCGTTTATTGCTCATCTAGCTCGGTTTACGGCGTCAGCGACTCGCCGAACGTTACCGAAGATCATCCGCTCGTTCCGCTCACGCTGTACAACAAGTTCAAGGGCATGTGCGAGCCGGTGCTGTGGCAGCACAAGGCTGACAACTTCACCTGCGTTACCATTCGCCCGGCGACGGTCTGCGGCTATAGTCCGCGCACGCGTCTCGATCTCTCGGTCAATATTCTGACCAATCACGCCATCAACAAGGGTGTGATCACGGTGTTTGGTGGCACGCAAATGCGTCCGAACCTGCATGTTGAGGATATGGTCGACGCCTATCAGCTCATGCTCGAGGCTCCGCACGAGAAGATTCAAGGCGAAACCTTCAACATCGGCTTTCAGAATCACTCGATTGCCAACATCGCGCAGATCGTGAAAAAGGTCGTCGAAGAGACCTTCCCGGAGAAGGGCGAGATCGGCATCGTCACCACGCCGTCGGACGATAATCGCTCGTATCACGTCAATTCGGATAAAATTAAGCGCGTGCTGGGCTTCACGGCCAAGCGTACGATCGAGGATGCTGTTCGCGATCTGTGCCGCGCCTTCAAGAACTACATGCTGCCGAATAGCTTCGATGAGGACTGGTATTACAACGTCCGCACGATGAAGAAGATTGGCGCGAAGTAAGAAGATTGGCTGAAAAATGACCGCGCGCAAGACCGCGATTGTCACCGGTGGTGCCGGATTCATCGGGAGCCACATGGTCGATCTGCTGATCGACGAGGGCTACGAAGTCCGCGTCATCGATAGCTTGGTCGGTGGTCGCGAGGCGAATATCGCGCACCACAAGGACAATCCGCGCTTCACCTTCCGCGCGTCCGATATCCGCGAGTATCAGCCCGGCGACTCGCTGTTCGACGGCGTTGACTATGTCATTCACTTTGCCGGCATCGGCGACATCGTGCCCTCGATCGAACGGCCGATGGAATACATGTCGGCGAACGTGCAGGGCACCGTGCATATGCTCGAGTGCGCTAGGCGTGCGGGCGTAAAAAAGTTCGTCTACGCGGCTTCATCATCTTGCTACGGGTTGGCGCAGACGCCGACGCGCGAGGATCACCCGATCGATCCGCAGTATCCCTATGCGCTGTCGAAGTACCAGGGCGAACAGGCTGCGTTCCACTGGCAGCGTGTCTACAATCTGCCGGTCAATGCGATCCGCATCTTCAACGCATACGGCACGCGCTCGCGTACTTCAGGCGCCTATGGCGCGGTGTTCGGTGTGTTTCTCAAACAGAAGCTTGCCGGCAAGCCGTTCACCGTCGTTGGGGATGGCTCCCAGCGGCGTGATTTCCTTTACGTTACCGATGTTGCCCGGGCCTTCTACGCGGCCGCGATCACGGACAAGGTCGGCGAGATCTGGAATCTTGGTGCGGGTGACCCGCAGTCGGTCAATAAGCTGGTCTCGCTTTTGGGCGGACCGGTGGTGCACATTCCCAAGCGTCCGGGAGAGCCGGACGTCACTTTTGCCGATATTTCCAAGATTACGAACGATCTCGGTTGGAAGCAGCAGGTGAGCTTCGAAGAGGGCGTTGGCAGGATCGTTGCGGAGATCGATTACTGGCGCGATGCGCCGCTTTGGGATCCGGATTCTATAGCTAAGGCTACTGCCGGTTGGTTTGAAGCGTTGTCGCCGCGGGGCTGAGCCATGATGGACGAAGCGAGCAAAAAGATCGTAAGCCACAAGGTCAAGTCGGCAGCCGAAATTGCCGCTGCGATCGGCGCGCCGCCGCGTCAAAAGAAGGTCATCATGTGCCATGGGACCTTTGACATCGTACACCCTGGGCACGTCCGTCATCTGCTCTACGCAAAGAGCAAGGGCGACATCCTGATCGCAAGCTTGACTGCCGACGCGCACATCGTGAAGGCCAACTTTCGGCCGTTTGTACCGCAGGAGCTGCGGGCATTTAATCTTGCTGCGCTCGAAATGGTCGACTACGTCGTCATTGACAGTAATCCGACGCCGCTGAAGAACATCAGCGTTATCAAGCCCGACTATTTCGCCAAAGGCTATGAGTACACCAAGGGTGGTCTACATCCGCGGACAGCCGAGGAGAAGCAGGCCGTCGAGGCTTACGGCGGCGAGATCATCTTCACGCCGGGCGATATCGTATACTCCTCGTCCAACATCATCGAGCTCGAGCCGCCAGCGATTGCAACCGAGAAGTTGATGGCACTCCTGGAGGCCGAAGGGCTTACCTTTGACGACCTGCGCAGTGCCGTGGACAAGCTTAAGGGACTACGCGTGCACGTAGTCGGCGACACGATCGTCGACAGCTACACGCATACGACGCTGATCGGCGGTATGACCAAGACGCCGACGATGAGCGTGAGGTTCGAGAACAAGCACGATTTCGTCGGTGGTGCCGGTATTGTTGCCAAGCACCTCAAGGCTGCTGGTGCGGAGGTCGTGTTTTCGACGGTCCTCGGCAACGACAATCTCGCCGATTTCGCGCTGAAGGACCTGGAGGCGGCCGGGGTAGAGTGTATCCCGATCGTTGATCAAACGCGGCCGACGACTAACAAGAACGCCATCATTGCCGGCGGCTACAACCTCTTAAAAGTTGATACGCTCGACAACCGTTCGATTTCCGAGCGTATCCTTAAGGCTCTCTGCAGTCAGGTCGCGGATACGCCGGCGGATATCGTTGTGTTTAGCGATTTCCGTCATGGGATGTTCAATCGTGAGACCATTCCGCCGCTAATCAAGGCTTTGCCAGC